>CAZYQA010000218.1:0-4579 GCA_964649555.1 uncultured Muribaculaceae bacterium | reverse complement strand
AAATGACAAAGTTCATGCATTATAACATAATCCATCAATTCTTGAGGTAGTTCAACCAGATTCATATTCAAATTAATATTCTTTCTTGCAGAACAACTTCCCCAATTAGATTTATTATTTTTAATAGATAGACCATTATACTTAAAAGGATCACTAATTTTTAAGCCAAACATATTTCTTAAAATAATCTTTGAATTACAATAAGCTGCAATCTCCTTTAACCTCTCAGGCAGAATCTGTTTTGCTTTCAACCTTATATCCTCCTTTGAAGCTCCAGCAACTTTAATTCTAGGTTTTAACGTTTGTTTATTTAAGATCAATAATATCTTACTCTCGTTTAAATTAATAAATTCAATAGCCTTGGAATAAGTGCAAACTAATGGCAAAGAGACTCTAACCCCTTTTGAAGGGCTTATAGAGACTCTTATAGTTTTTGATTGCTTTCTCTTAGTATAAAGAATATCCCCTAATACTCTGTGATTAATGATCTTTTGCATAATATTTTGCAAAAGTAATAATTTATACTTACATTTGCACTCCCAATTTTGGGGCAAAACATTTTAATCACTTAGCAAATGGCTGAATATTTAACATCAGACAAAAAGCAAGAGATTTTCGGTAAATACGGAAAGTCTAATACAGACACCGGCTCAGCAGAGAGTCAAGTTGCTTTATTTTCCTACCGTATCGCTCACCTTACCGCTCACTTGAAAGAGAACAAAAAAGATTACAACACTCAAAGATCTCTTTTAAGATTAGTAGGTAAAAGACGTAAGCTTTTGGATTTCTTAAAAGCTAACGACATCGAGAGATACAGAAACATTGTGAAGGAATTGAACCTTCGTAAATAATAAAAAAAAAGGATGATTTTTATCATCCTTTTTTTATTTTTCTATTCAAGATCTTTAATCTAAATAACAATCTTTCGCTGGCAAAAACACCGGCATATTTGCCATACCCCATAGCACAACTGCATTTACAATAGATGTATGATCCATATAAACAGGAATGCTTTTATCATAAGTATCACGTTCTGTATGCCAGATTTCTCCATAAGAAAAATTATAACCAAGAGGATCTCCTGTTCCAAAACCTAGAGTAGGGATTCCTTCAACAGCAAATGGGCCACTATCTGTCCCCGCAGCCACTTTAGGCCTAGGGCGCGGAGCACCTTCACGCACTTTTAAGGTAAATGGAAAATCGGGATTAAGATTATATAATGGAGAGCAAACTTTATCCATAGCATCATACCAAGCCGGTGGAACTGTAAGTGAATTAGCCACTGTCGGGCCACCATCTCTATTAAAGAAATTCATAATCTTAGGCCACATCTGTTTATGATTAGCTACAAAGTGTTTAGAACCCAATAACCCAAATTCCTCACCTGCAAAGAAGCAAAACATTATAGAACGAAGAGGTTTTTTCCCACTCTCTTTCATAGCTTGAGAAATCAATCTTGCAGCTTCTAATGTTGGAGCAATACCCGTTCCGCAATCAACTCCCCCTGTTGCAACGTCATAAGCATCTAGATGCCCACCACATAATATATATTCATCAGGATATTTAGTCCCTTTGATTACTCCAAAAAGATTATAATACTTCACAGGCCCCATTTTGAAATGGTTTCTAATATCAAACTCCAATTGAAAATATCTTCTCTCCTTAGCCTTTTTTGCAATAATATCATATTGTGCTGCCTCTAATTTAATATCAGGAACAGTAGGAAGTGTCTTAAATGTAAGGGTATTAATATTTTTCCTATCATACAAAGCTTGAAGCGGTACAGGTGCAGATTGGATAATACCTAAAATTCCAGCATCAACCATCTCTTTATAAAATAGAGCCGGCATCTCTTTATAAGGTAAAAGCTCTTTTTTATTATTTGCGTTCTGACGATTCCACTGATTAATCTCATTATTAATCTTTGCAATACTATCATTAGTATTTATCACTGCCGCTCTCTCTTGATTTCCACTCTCCGAAATATCAATTGGCCAACCATTACTTGTGCCGCCAATCAACACCCAGGCTCCTTTAAGCGCTCCTTTCATTTGATTAAATTCCGCCTTAGTTTTTGGCTCCATTAAAACGTGACCTCTTTGTCTTCCTTTAGTTCCCGATGTATAAGATGGCGTTACAAAATGTAAATCCATACCATCCGAATCCAACATCTTGCCAAACCAAGGGCCTCTGTTAAATCCAACGGGAAGCACTCCAGCCTCCTCAATAATTACTTCTAAGCCCCATTCTTTCATCTCATGAGCCGCCCATTCAAGAGCATTCTCATAAGCATCAGAGCCAAGCAATCTTCCTCCGAATCTATTGGAAAATATATCTAGGTGCTCCATTGTAAGATTATTATCAGCACCTTCTGCAATAATAAGTTGAGTAGTTTTATCTACTTTTTGAGCAAATAATGTATATGCGCCAAAAAGACAACATATAAAAAGTGTTATTTTTTTAAGAAACATAGTTAGTTAAGTTATTTTATTAATAGTTTAATCAAGATAGCTAGTATTACCATCTCTTGTTTATAAGATGCCATGCTACCTCGTATTTTTTTCATGGATATAACAAGAAGTGTTTTAACAGTAGAAATGGAAACACCAAGAATTTCAGCTGCTTGTTTATAAGATTTTCCCTCTTTATATACTAAATTTACAACTTCTCTACTTCTTCTCGGCAATTTATTAATCTCTTGTTCAATTCGCTCAATTAGCACAAGCTCAAAAAGATCATCTTGCAAAAATGGGAATTGATTATCGCATAAAACATATCTACTTAATGGATCTTTCTTCTTTATTTTATTAATTGATGCGTTTTTTACGGAGCTATATAAATAAGATTTTAAAGTTATAGGTGAGAGTTTAATAAAAAATCTTCTCTCCCATAACTTTACAATATAATCGTGGACTAAATCTTCTGATTCCGGAATATTTTTCATAAATATATCTGCCCAAAGTACCAAAGAACGATAATACTCATTAAATAATAACTCCATACTTTTTATCGAATTATTATTATAAAGAGTACATATCTCCTTATTAATATCCTTGATCATATATTTAAGTTCAGTTTATATTTTTCAGACTTTAAATTTAAGATTTTTTTTTCAGAAAATACTAATAACCCGGATTTTGTTGTGAAGCGCGCTCCGATTCTGGCAATAGTAACAACTCTCTTTCAGGATAAGGCCATAATCTATGGAAATGATCAAATGGAATCACACCATAAGCATCCATATGTCTTTTATCCATTTTTTCTTCAGTTGTCCTCCATCTTACTACATCCATTCCGTTTCTCCATAAATCCCAAGCTCTATGCCCCTCACAAGCCAATTCAACTCGTCTTTCATATAATACATCATCTAAAGTAATTCCCGAATCATACTTCCTAGGCTGAGTCGTAGTTCTTTTTTCTCTTAAATCACTTAGCAAAGTTCCCGCATCAGATTTCCCCAACCTCATAGCACACTCAGCAGCAATCAGATACATTTCAGACAATCTAAATAGCTTAGGACTTACAACTTTCTCATTACCACCTCTCCCCTCATATTTCCAACGAGCAATATTATATTGTGCTGTTTTATCATAAACATATAAGCTAAATCTTACATCATTAGGATCGGCATCCATAAGCGCATCAAAATCTTTTGTTGTTCCCACCATCTTATATCTTGTTCCACCAACTAATGTTCCTAAAGATACCCATTCGCTAGGCTCGGTTTCGGTAACTCTTATTTCGAATATAGATTCAGAAGTAAACTCCTTTATCCAAACATCTTTATATTCAGACATTTCATAAAGTGAATATTTTTTTGAATTTATTATTTCCATTGCGTCATTATATGCTGCATCCCAATTCTCCATAAAAAGATTAAATCTTGCTCTAAAAGCCAACCCTCCATAATAATCCAATCTTCCTGTTTTCTTTTTCTTAGCAAGTTTTGGAACCCACTCATTAAGCTCCTTGCCAATGAACTCATAAACATCTTTTGCTTTAGCCCTATAAGCATTATTTCTAATATCACTTGGCACCTCTTTATAAATTGGAACGCCCAGAGCGTCAGCAGAAATAGCTCCTTTACCAATATTAGAAGGGAGAGGCCCCCATAAGCGTGCAACATCAAAATGTCCTAATGCTCTTAAAACCGCCAATTCAGCCATTAGTTCCTCCTTTGTCGCAGATGCAGGCAAAGATTCGGCACTATTTAAAAATGTAGTAACATGATTTGCCAGTGAATAAACATTTCTAAATAAAACCGTTGTAATATCATAAGGAGTACTTGTGTAATTATAATACGCTTTCATCCAATCCCTTTCAGTTCTGAAATCATCACCCATTAAATCTCCACTAAACATGTGATAAGAATTATAATAATATCCATAAGCACCCGAAGTACATAAGAAATAATGGTAACAACCATTACAAGCATTGTCTAAATCTGCTTCAGATTTAACCAACTCATTATCTCCCACCGACGTTTTAGGTGATTCATCTAAAAACTTATTTCCACAAGAAAACAGGAGTAAAGAGATAGAAGCTATAAGTAAATATTTTATGTACTTCGGGTGCTTAT
>CAZYQA010000217.1:0-4582 GCA_964649555.1 uncultured Muribaculaceae bacterium | reverse complement strand
ACTTGGTTGCCAAAAAAGCAATTTCTTTTGAAATTGACGTTTTTAAAAACGTCAATTCAGAATATTTACAATTTAAACGTGTCTTTCAAGCCTGTAGTTTTATTGAAAACAAACTTTTCAGCAGTAGTATCCTTATCTTTTACAAAGTATCCTAATCTCTCAAATTGAACAGCAATTCCAGACTCATCTTTAAGTAGATCTGGCTCAACAAAAGCTTTTGTTACAACCATTGATTCTGGATTTAAGAAATCTTTGTAATCTTTATCCTCTGGAATAGAATCCATATTAGGCTCAGTAAATAATCTATCAATTAATCTAACCTCAACCTCTTTAGCCTCTTCTTTACTAACCCAATGGATAGTACCTTTAACAGAGCGCCACTCTCCTACTCCCGGTTTGCTTGATGGATCATAAGTACAACGAATTTCAGTTATATTACCATCTGCATCTTTGATAACTTCTTCACATTTAATAATGTAAGAATATTTAAGACGCACCTCTCCTCCTGGTTTTAATCTAAAATATTTTTTAGGTGGCTCTTCCATAAAATCGTCACGCTCAATATAAAGCTCTTTAGAGAAATAAACTGTTCTCTTAGCCCCATCCGGATCTGCCGGGTTAAGTGGAGCTTTAAACTCCTCCTCTTTTCCATCTTCCCAGTTTGTAATCACTAATTTGATTGGATTAAGAACAGCCATATAACGGTTGGCACGTTTATTAAGATCCTCTCTTACACACCACTCTAATAAAGACAAGTCTATGATATTATCTCTCTTTGCAACACCCACTTTTTCAGCAAATAACCTAATACTCTCAGGTGTATATCCTCTACGACGAATACCGCAGATTGTTGGCATACGAGCATCATCCCAGCCACTCACATAATTATTTTTTACAAGCTCCAATAATTTTCTCTTACTCATTACTGTATAAGTAAGATTTAACCTTGCAAACTCATATTGATGAGAAGGGAAAATCTCTAATTTATCAATAAACCAATCATATAAAGGCCTATGAACATCAAACTCTAATGTACAAATTGAGTGCGTAATATTCTCAATAGAATCTGATTGACCATGAGCATAATCATACATTGGATAAATGCACCAATTATCTCCTGTCCTGTGATGATGAGCATAAATAATTCTATACATAAGAGGATCTCTCATAAGCATATTAGGGTGAGCCATATCTAATTTTGCTCTTAAAACTTTGTCACCCTCTTGATACTTGCCCGCTCTCATATCTGCAAATAATTGCAAATTCTCCTCTACACTTCTATCTCTAAAGGGACTATTTGTACCCGGAACACTTACTGTACCCCTGTTTTTGCGTATCTCTTCCTGTGACTGATCATCCACATAAGCTAATCCTTTTCTTATTAACTCCTGTGCCCAAGCATATAATTGCTCAAAATAATCAGACGCATAAAATTCATTAGCCCAATCAAAGCCCAACCATTTAACATCCTCTTTTATAGAATCTACAAACTCTACATCCTCTTTTGCAGGGTTAGTATCATCAAATCTAATGTTGGTCTTTCCGCCATATTTTAATGCAAGTCCAAAATTAAGACATATACTTTTTGCGTGTCCTATATGAAGATAACCGTTTGGCTCTGGTGGGAATCTAGTTAAAATAGATTTATACTTGCCCTCAGCCAAATCTTTTTCAATAATCTCTTCAATAAAGTTTAATTGGCGCTCTTGTGGCTCCATATTCTTAATCTCTTCCATTGTTACATAAAATTATTCTGCAAATGTAGCTAAAAATTCCAGGTTTTTTTTTGTAAATTTGTATGTTATATCAAAAATATTCAAAGATGATAAAATCAATGACAGGTTATGGTAAAGCCGAATGTGTACTTCCCGATGGCAAAATAACCGTAGAAATCAGATCACTAAACGGCAAAAGTGCCGATATATCTATAAAATCTCAAATTATCCCAAGAGATAAAGAGCTTGAAGTAAGACAATTAATCGCAAAAGAATTATATAGAGGAAACATTGATTTATTTGCTACATTTGAGCCAAATGCTTCTGAAAGTGCAAAAGTTATCAACAAGGAACTTTTTGCGGAGTATTATAGACAAATCTTAGATTTAAATGAGTCAATTAATAAAACTCAAAAACAATACATTGATTCTAAAGGAGGGTTAAAAGATTTTAGCGGAGGTGATATTATCAATTGCGATAGAACAACTCTACTCCCTACAATACTTAAATTCCCGGATGTTATCGAGAATAAAAAGCAAGAATTCACAGAAGAATCGGTCAATTTACTTATTGAAGCAATTAAAAGCGCCATAAACAGTATTAATGACTTCCGCATCCAAGAAGGGGCAATATTATACGATGATATGAGCCAAAGGGTTAAAAACATAGAGGATTACATATTTGAGGTAGAAAAGTTTGAGCAACCAAGGATTGAAGCGGTAAAAGAGAGGATAAGAAGCAGAATTGACGAACTAAATATCAATCCAGATCAAAACAGGCTTGAACAAGAGATCATTTTCTATATCGAAAAATTAGACATAAACGAAGAAAAAGTTAGGCTAAGACAACATTGTAAATACTTCATAGAGACAATGCAACACGAACCTAATCCTGGTAAAAAGCTTGGATTCATTGCACAAGAAATGGGTAGAGAGATCAATACAATGGGATCAAAATCCAACCAAGCAGATATGCAACAAATTGTTGTAAAAATGAAAGACGAGCTTGAAAAAATAAAAGAACAAACGCTAAACTCACTATAAAAAAAATACTATGCTCAAAACTTCATATAACAAAGATGGCTTAAAAATAATGATAGGTGTTGATTTTGAAGGGATAACAGATGTTGTAATATTTGATGAAATATACAATAACCATCCATTCTTTGAAAGAAATGCCAAACAACTTACAGCAGAGGTTAATGCTGCTATTGAAGGAGCTCTTGACGCAGGAGCTACTGAAATTGTTGTTAGAGATGGGCATGGAGGAGATCAGAATTGTATTCCGGAGCTCCTTAACAGGACAGCATGGTACGCTAATGGAAGAAAACCGGGCTCTCCCGATACCATGGTGATAGGTATTGATGAAACATATGATGCTCTGATATTTATTGGAGCTCATGCAATGGCCGGAAAAAAGAATGGTGTGCTATCCCATACAATGTCTAGAACCGTAATAGATTATAAACTAAACGGTATATCAATTGGAGAATGTCCTTACAATGCAATATACGCAGCTCAGTTTGGAGTACCGGTAATAATGATTGTAGGAGATGATGTTACACAAGACGAGACTAAAGAGTTCTTTGGAGATATTGGCACGGTTGTAACAAAAAAGGCAATAGGAAGGACAGCTGCACTTAATAAGCATCCTGAGATAGTAATTGAGGAGATAAAAGAGGTAGCAAGAAAAGTAGTTGGAGATATCAAGAAGGATCTGGATAAGGCAAGATCCAACGGAACATTAGACAAGCTAAAAAAAGGCGAAATTGATTACACATCTGCTAAATTGCTCAAAGTTGCCCCTCCATACAAAATGGAAGTGTGGCTAAGCGAAGAAAAAGATAGTAGTGTAGCTAGTAAATATGTAGAATTTACTTCAAACTCATTAATAGAGGTAATGCAGAAATTTTGGAATAATATTTAATAATATTTAAAAGAATAGAAATGGGAAACTACAAGCAATTAGGTTTTATAATAACATTAATTATAATATTACAGGGATGTATCCCTCAGGCTTATTATTTAAATGTAGATGAAAAAAGTCAAACTGAAGCAATATTACCTGATACAATTACTGATATTGCTATTTTCCCAATAGTAAAAAGCAATCCCAGTGATAGTTCTGCAGCAGTTATGACCGCATTCGGCATTGCCGAGAAATTAGAAGAAGACCGAAATCTCCAGAAGGAGAGTATAAATGTATATACTCTCCCCATAGATGAATTTACTGAGCAACTAAAAAACTCTGGGAAAGAGTATTCAAAAGAGCTTTTTTTAAAAACAGGAGCAGAGAATCAAATATATTTATATAGCCTAAAATTTGGAAAAGCAGTTATACAAGAGCAAGAGTATTCAAGAGCCTTAGATATATATTTAATAGAGATTCCATACAATTTAAATATCCATATATACAATGCTATAAAAGACAGCACACTATATGAAAATACTCTAAAAGGCATTATAAATATTCAGGCAGATGGAAAAACTACCAGATCAAAAGAATTGAATGCACAAATCAATAAAGCTCTACCAGAAATTTCCAAAAATCTTGGAGAGCAAACGGCAAGTTTATTATCTCCTCAATGGGTTACAAAAGAGAAAATGTTAATATATTATTCGGATTCAAATTGGGAGAAAGCAATAGAGTTGGCAACAGATTTTAAGTTTGAAGATGCGATAAAAATTTGGATGGAACTAGCAAAAACGCAAAGCTATAAGAAGTCCTCCTATGCAGCTTACAATATAGCAACGGCATTTGAAATATTAGAGAATTACAAATTATGCCAAGAGTGGATAAACTTCGGATTAAGACAATACCCATTTAAAGAACTGGAATTATTAAGAAGGAATATTAAGGGAATTATG
>CAZYQA010000216.1:1987-4583 GCA_964649555.1 uncultured Muribaculaceae bacterium | reverse complement strand
AATTATATACGATATTTTTTACATAGGACTCCCCTTTCAGCCTTCCCTCAATTTTAAATGATGTTATACCCGCTTTTATTAAATCAGGTATTGATTTGCTTAAATTCAAATCTTTTAATGAAAGCAAAGGGCTATCTTTTACCAATATTACTCCATCCTCATCTATTAAAGAGTAATCAGAACGGCAAGCTTGTGCACAGCTCCCTCTGTTTGCACTTCGTCCTGTAATTTTATGACTCATATAGCATTGTCCACTATAGCTGACACATAATGCCCCGTGAATAAAAGACTCTAAATCTGTATTTACAGAGTTGTGTATATCAGATATTTGTGCTAGTGATAATTCTCTTGCTAAAATGAGCCTTTTGAAACCTAATGATTCTAATAGCTGAGCTTGCTCTTTTGTACGAATATTAGTTTGTGTTGATGCATATATTGGGATTGGAGGTATATCCATATCTAAAACTGCTAAATCTTGTACGATAATAGCATCACACCCTATTTTATATGCCTCGTTTATTGTCTCTTTTACCTGCTCAAGCTCTTGCTCATACAAGATTGTATTTATCACAAGATAGATCTTCACCCCAAACTTATGAGCGTAATCCACGAGCTCCTCGATCTCCGAAAAAGGATTCCCAGCTTGCGCTCTTGCGCCAAATTTAGGCCCGGCAATATACAGAGCATCGGCACCACAGCTGATTGCCGCAATGCCGATCTCCTTATTTTTAGCCGGAGCAAGTAACTCCAGTTCTATTTGCATTGTAATTGAGGAAGTAATTTACCTACACTCTCTTTATATTTAGCTTCGTTTTGAATTTTTTTCAATTCAACACATGCCTTAGCATAATCTTTCTTACCAACATAAGCCATACCTAAGAAGTATGTAGCAGCAGGATTAGCTCCCACTTTGATACAATCATTTGCAGCAGCTATACAAGCATCAAAGTTTTTAGCTTTGTATGAATCTTGTGCTTTTTTAAGATATAATTTTGATAACTCTTTATCTGCATTAGCTTGTTGGCCATTTTCTTCAGCCTTTTGGAAAGCGGCAATTGCGCCATCCTCATTACCCAATCTAGATTCACACATTCCTAATCTTAAATATGCAACACCATTAGCAGGATCAATTTCTGTTAATTTTTTATATTCAGCAGCAGCCTCGGCAAATTTACTCTCATTCAACAAAGAGTTTGCATCAGCCATAATCAACTGAGGAATAAGAGCTTTACCAGCTTCCGCCTCTTCTTCTTGTCCATATTCTTTAGCTTTTGCTATTGCCTCATTAATTTTCTCAATAGCTGCGTCCATATTTTTATTAGCAGCATCCTCTTTACCTAATTGAATTAATAACTTAGGGATAATTCCTTTACATTGAGTTGCAATCTCTACACCCTCTTCACCGGCAGCAGTTGCTAATGATAAAGCACTCTTAAACTCAGCTAGAGCCTCTGCCGTTTTACCTTCGTTTAATACAGTAGCTGCCTTATTATACGCTTCCGCAGCTTGAGAAGCATCTTGAGCAATTACAGCAGTACATACAAAAAGCGAGCATAGTACTGCGATAATAGATTTACCTAATTTGTTCATTGAATTTTTATTTTAGGGTTAGTAAATACTTTATTAACTAAGTCGTCAATGCTTACAAAAATAAAAAAATTTATAGAGAGAAACAAAAAACATATTTAAAGTTTGTATTTTTGCATTTATAAAACACCCTAAAATGAATAGCTGTAAATCAATTAGAATATTTTTTATTACAATAATATTTTTGCTACCAGGCTTAGTCTTTGCTAAAGATGTTGAGCAACTTCCGAATGACCCAAGAATAAAAGTTGGAAAATTAGCAAATGGACTAAGTTATTATATTATTAAAAATAAGGCAGTAAAGGGATATGCAGATTTTTGCATAGCTCAGAAAAGTGGAACATCTTTGGAGGAGAAAGGGCAGGAAGGAATGTGTAAGGCTTTAGAACTTTTATCCACAAGGGGAACAAGGAACTTCACAGACTCTACTATTACAAGCTATTTAAGATCTATCGGACTAGAAAGTAAAGATCTCATTTTCAGAACAAACCCTGACGATATCACTTATATTATAAAAAATGTTCCTGTTACAAACTCAAACGTTGCAGACTCTTCCCTGTTAATTTTATACAACTGGCTAGGATCAATTAATATTGACGAAGAGGATATTAATAACATAATGCCGGTACTAAAAAATACAATCGCGGGGCAGTGGGATGCCGAAGGGAGATTAGATTCCAAAACGATTGCACAACTATTCCCAGATAGCAGATACTCCAGAGAATTTAACATTGATAATATTAAAAATCTTAAACAATTCTCTTCAAAGGATCTTAGAAATTTTTATTACAAATGGTTCAGGCCAGATCTTCAAGCCGTTTTTATTGTAGGAGATATAGATCCTGTAGAGATGGAAACAAAAGTAAAATCTACATTTGCAACACTCCCAAAACCGATAAAGAGTGAAAAAATTGAAGAATTTACCCCTGATAAATTTAATGATATTAAGATAATTCTTGAAAATGATCCCGAATACAACAAGACTACTGTAAAAATTGATTTATTAAAA
>CAZYQA010000216.1:0-1977 GCA_964649555.1 uncultured Muribaculaceae bacterium | reverse complement strand
ACCTCTCAAAAAGAAATATAAAAACACTATCATTCCATACGTAGAGAACTATATGGATGATGCTATATCTACTCTTTTAAGCAATAGAATACAAGAAGGAATCGTTACTCAAAACATACCTATTACCAATGTGGAGATAACACAAGGAAAATATATGGGGATTCACAATCTGGAAAGATTTACAATCTCTTTTCAGACTCAGCCTCAATCGGTATACCAAGCTATAAATTATCTTAGTACAGAGCTTGATAGGCTTGGGAAATATGGCTTTAATTCTCAAGAGTTCAGCAGTTCTGTAAACATGTATTACAGAAAGCTGGAGAAATTATATAATAACAGAGAAGGGCTAAAAAATGAGTTTTATTTAAACAGAGCTCTTAAAAATTTTTTGGATGACGGCACTCTTGCCAGTGTAGAAATGAATTTTGAAGTGATGAAAGAAGTGCTGTTTTCTCTTACTGCAAACCAATTAAACACATATGCAAAAGCTCTTCTGGGACAAAAGAAAAACTTGGTACTAACATGCAAAATGCCAAAAGCAAAAGGGCTTGATCTTTTATCAAAAGAGCGAATGCTTTATGCATTCAACAATGCGATAGCAGTATCCCCGTCATCTTATCTTGAATCGGGTGTAATAAAGTGGCCTACACATATTCTTACCGATTCACAGGGGAGCATAGTATCAGAATCTATCGATCCGCTCTTTAATGCAAAATTATATACTCTATCCAATGGAGCAAAGGTGATCCTAAACCAAAAACCCGAAACAAAAGACACCGTTGCATTTGTTGCCGTAAGCAAAGGGGGTAGCTCTTTGATGAGAAATGTATATAGTGGAAACATCAAGACACTCAACGAGATAATCAATCTGGGAGGATATGGAGATATGTCTCAACCGGTTTTGGAAAAACTATATTCATATCACAACTTATACCTGCGCTCTTTTATAACCGACAATTCAGAAGGGCTGATGGGGTATGCAGGGAGTAAAGACAAAATTGAAAAGTTATGCCAACTTATATACCTTGCAATGACTCAAAGAAAACCCGATGAAAGGGCTTTTAATGTATATAAAAGAACAAAACTAGATGAGGCTCAATACCATAAACTATCCCCCTATGATGTATTTTTAGACTCCGTTACATTTTACAATAATAGCAACAAAAACTACATTTCATCAACATTCATTGAGCAAATCAACATGCTGGAATATCCCCCAATCTATTATGCTTCCAAAGAGCGCTTTAGCAATCCGGGAGATTTCATATTTGTATTTTGCGGAGATGTAGATGAGCTTGAATTCAAAGATTACATAACAAAATATATAGCATCTATCCCCATAGGTAGCGGATCAAAAGAGAACTGGGTAATCTATCCAAGCTACCTTGCAAAAGGGAAAATAGAAAGGCGCTTTTTGCACCAGATGGTGGTACCTAGAACTTATGTAAGTATAGTAAATACATACTCTTGTAAATATAATATTGAGAATTATGTCCTTTCTAACCTATTAAAAGAGTACCTCAAAAGGCTATACTATAATGGAGCAATTAAAAACTTATCCTCAAAAACTTCTGTAAAAACCGATTTATTATTTTACCCTGAAGATATTATGATTGAGGAGTCGTTTTTTGAAACCGACAGTGCCGGATCTTATAAAATCGTTGACATTGTAAAGGAGTCAATTAGTGAGATTTCAAACCGGGGAATTAATGAAGTATTATTCTCCTCAATAAAAGAGGATTTGACAGATATCCATAACACCCGAAAGAAAACAAACTCTTACTGGACAGAAGAGATTTCCCGAAAGTATTTCAACGGTGCAGATTTTGTAACCGAGTATGGGCAAGTCCTTAATTCAATATCATCTGAGAGGTTTAGTAATTTTATTAGACAATTCTTTAATGAGGGAAATCAGGTAATTGTTGTAATGGAGGGAACCACCGATGATGTAAGCACACAAAACTTACTTAAAGAGAA
>CAZYQA010000215.1:0-4596 GCA_964649555.1 uncultured Muribaculaceae bacterium | reverse complement strand
ATCATTATGAGTAATTTTCATTTTATGAGTTCTGTTTATGCAGAGTTGTTTACTCTCAGTCAACTTGCTGAGAAGCTTGTTCCTATTGATCCTAATTCTTCTCTTACTAAATCCCGTCTTTTTGCTGAAAAACTAACAATACTTATTTGGCAATTTGAAGAGCTTGGTAAAACAAAAGACTCTCAAGTTGAAAAAATCAATATTCTGTACAACAATGGTTTTATACCTGATATTATAAAAGATATTCTACATTTAATTCGTAAGTCAGGTAATATTGCTACGCATAATGGATTAAGTAGTAAAGAAGAGGCTATATTCATACTTAAAAAACTATTCAAATTAGCATCTTGGTTTTATCAAACTTACGAAGATTCAACATTGTCAAATATTGAGTATGTTGTTCCTAATTTTGAAAGTGGCAGCCAAGAGATTGAAGAGTTAAGTCAGAAATTAGATACTCTTGAAAAGCAGATTACATCGTATCAAGAGAAGATAAAAAAATTAAATAGTTCGTCAGAATCTAAATCTAAACGGCGTAAGCGTTCAATATCTGTCGCTAATCTTATTGATTTGAATGAGGACGAGACACGTATAATGTTAATTGATCCTGCGTTACGCAAGGCTGGTTGGGAATGTGACACTCATACTCTAAATTATAGAACAAACCGTACTATGCCTCAAAAGGGGCGTAATATGGCTATTGCTGAATGGAAATGCGGCTCAATCAGAGCAGATTATGCACTATTTGTAGGCACAACACTCTATGGCATTATAGAAGCTAAGAAATTTTCGTCTGATATATCAACAAATATCCGCCAATCAACGATCTACTCTTGTACTATTGAGGATATTGAAGGCATACAACTACTTGGAGAGTGGGACAATAACAAAGTTCCATTCCTATTTTCCACAAATGGTCGTGAATATTTAGAGCAAATTAAAACCAAAAGTGGAATTTGGTTTGCGGACACACGCCGCCCTACACAAAGATCAAAACCTTTAAAAGGATGGTATTCACCTGAAGGATTGGTCGATCTGTACAATAAAGATTTAGATCAGATTAACAACCGTTTAGAGAGTAGCGAATATGATTATTTGACAGATAGTTCAGGATTAGGGCTTCGATATTATCAGATCAATGCAATCAAAGCCATAGAAAACAAAATTTTGCACAACACTGAAGATAAAAAAGCTCTTCTGGTGATGGCAACAGGTACGGGCAAAACTCGAACAGCTATCGGATTGGCATATCGTCTTATAAAAGCTGACAGATTTAAACGTATACTATTTCTTACTGATAGAAAATTACTTGCAAAGCAGGCGTTTGATGATTTTAAAGATAAAAAAGTAGAAGATTTCAACACTTTTGCAGATATTTATCAGGTAAGTTCTATAAAGGATGTGTTACCCGATGCTGAATCACGCCTACATTTTGCTACGGTTCAGGGATTGGTAAAACGTCTTTTTTATGGCAGTGACAATGATGAAAAAAGTGGATTATCTATTGATACTTATGACTGTATTATTGTCGATGAAGCTCACCGAGGTTATAACCTTGACCGTGAGTTAGACGATGATGATTTGTCATTCCGTGATCAAGATGATTATGTAAGTCAGTATAAGCGAGTGATTGAGTATTTTGATGCACATATCATTGGTCTTACAGCTACTCCTGCCCTACACACTACTCAGATATTTGGAGCACCTGTATATACATATTCCTATCGTGAAGCTGTTATTGACGACTGTTTGGTCGATCACGAGCCTCCTCATATTATAAAAACCGAATTAAGCGAGGGAGGTATAGTCTGGAAAAAAGGAGAGAAGCCTAAAAGCTATAATCCTGAAACGAACTCTATCGAGGAACTTGCCGAATTGGAAGATGAACTGCATATTGAGATTGAACAATTTAACAAACAGGTCATAACCGAAAATTTTAATCGTACAGTTATAGGAGAGCTTGTGCAGAAGATTGATCCTGAAGGAGATGGAAAAACTTTGATTTTTGCTGTACGAGACGAGCATGCCGATACGATTGTCAATATGCTTTTTGAGGAGTATGAAAAGATTGGATTAGAATTGCCACGTGAGGCAATTCAAAAGATTACAGGCAAAGTCTATGATCCTTTGGAGTTAACCAAGTTATTTCGTAATGAGAAGTACCCAAATATTGCAGTTACGGTTGATTTACTTACAACAGGTGTAGATATACCACAAATTACAAACCTTGTCTTTATGCGTAGGGTTGGTTCTCGTATTTTGTTTGAGCAGATGTTGGGACGTGCTACTCGTAAGTGTGATGAGATAGGTAAAGAGTATTTCCAGATATTCGATGCAGTTGGTGTGTATGAAGCTTTGAAAGACTTTACACAAATGCAGACGGTATCGAAGCCATCGCAAACTTTTGCAACACTAATCAATGAATTTGAGCATATTCAAAACACGCATCGTAAAGAGCGACAAATTGAGCAAATTATCGCAAAGCTTCAACGCCGAAAACGAGATATTACGGGTGATAGCTTAGATCAATTTATACGATTGTCAGAGAGTGCGTCACCACAAGATTTTATCGATTCTCTTCGCAATGGCGAGATAGAACAAAATGTTGAGCGCATTAAACGTTTAGATCCACTTTGGTCATTCCTCGACGAGCGTATATACCGCACCCCAAAACGACAACTTGTCTCCAATCACGAAGATAAGATAGTATCCGTTGAGCGAGGTTACGGCAATGCAAAGAAGCCCGAAGATTATATCGAGAGTTTCAGAGAGTTTATACTAAAGAATCGAGATGAGATTTTGGCACTCAATATTGTATGTACTAAACCGAGTGAGCTTGACCGTAAGTCGCTTAAAGAGCTTAAATTAACACTCGACCAGTATGGTTACAATGAGGCTACACTAAACACCGCCTGGCACGATGCAAAGAATCAAGATATTGCCACCGATATTATAGCCTATATTCGCACTGTAGCTTTGGATGTGAACCTCGTTACTCCTGAACAACGTGTCAAAGGGGCTATTCAAAAGGTTAAGCAGATGCACACTTGGAACGCTACACAACTAAAATGGATAGAGCGTTTCGAGAAGCAACTCTTAGCCGAAACTATATTAACAAAAGAGGATTTAGACCGTGAACCATTTAAAAATGAGGGTGGCTATATCCGACTAAACAAGATATTTAATAATAAATTGGATGATGTGCTACTCACAATCAGAGAGTACTTATTCAGTGCATAACAACATAATTTTATGACCGCAGAATCAATAGCTCAGAAACTTTGGAATCAGTGTAATGTACTCCGTGACGATGGCGTTACCTATCACCAATATTTGAATGAGCTTACTTATATACTTTTTCTTAAACTTTCGGATGTAAAGGGATTTTCGAATGAGATACCTGCTGAATATCGTTGGACTGTTTTTGTAGATGAGTCGGATAACAGTAAGGCTTTTGCTTTGTATCGTGAGTTTTTGGCAACAGTTAGCGAAAAGACACCAAGCAATAACATCAAGGAGATATATCGTGATGCTTCGACAAGTCTGCGTAAGCCAGTTAACTTCAAAACCATAGTGACGGCTATCGATAAACTTGACTGGTATGAGGAACATGATCGTGATATGATGGGCGACATCTATGAGAGCCTACTCGAAAAGAATGCCACAGAGAAAAAAAGCGGTGCAGGTCAATACTTCACTCCTCGTCCGCTGATTAATGTAATGGTAAAATTATCTGTACCTCAACTTGGAGAGCGTTGGAACGACCCTGCGGCAGGTACATTTGGTTTTATGATTTCTGCAAATCAATATCTAAGAGATAAAACCGACAACTATTTCGACTTGAATGAGCGAGCGAGAGACTTTCAACGTCGAGAAGCATTTTCGGGAGTTGAGCTTGTACCCGATGCACACCGTTTGGCATTGATGAATGCACGTCTGCACGATATGGAGAGCCGTATCATACTTGGCGACACTCTGACCGATTTGGGCAAAAGCCTTAAAAACTACGATGGAGTGTTGGCAAACCCACCTTTTGGAACAAAGAAAGGGGGCGAATTACCTTCTCGTGATGACTTCACGTTTGATACAAGCAATAAACAGCTTAACTTCCTACAGCATATCTACCGAAGCTTAAAGAGCAATGGTAAGGCTCGTGCTGCGGTTGTTCTTCCAGATAATGTACTTTTCGAGGACAACGATGGTCAGAAGATACGCCGTGACTTGATGGATAAGTGTAATTTGCATACTATTTTGCGCCTACCTACAGGTATATTCTATGCGGCAGGAGTAAAGACCAATGTACTATTCTTTAGTCGTGGCAAATCTGAGACAGGTAATACTCAAAAGGTGTGGTTCTTCGATATGCGCACCAATATGCCTGCATTTGGCAAACGTACTCCATTTACTGAAGCTGCTTTCGATGATTTTATTAAGGCTTATACAGGTGGTGTCACAGCTGACAATGTTGTCGCAGAGTATGATGGTGAAATAGACCACAACAAACGTGCTGCGATTGTCGATGAGCGTTGGTCGTGCCTTACTCGTGATGAGATTGCAGCTAAAAATGATACACTCGACTTAGGCTTGATTGCTGAT
>CAZYQA010000214.1:0-4598 GCA_964649555.1 uncultured Muribaculaceae bacterium | reverse complement strand
ATGTAACCGGATCCGTTGCATCTGTAAAAGGGGATATTCTAACAAAACAGGCTGTATCGGATGCTGCCTCTGCATTGCAGGGTAAAATATCCGGGGTATCGGTAACTTCACAATCGGGGACACCTGGAAGCGCACCTACAATCCGAATCAGAGGTATTGGAACAGTAAATAATGCAGACCCATTATATGTAGTTGATGGAACACCCGTAAATAGTATTTCATATTTGAATCCTAACGACATTTCCTCTATGGAGGTTCTAAAAGACGCTTCTTCATCAGCAATATATGGCTCAAGAGGAGCAAATGGGGTAATACTTATAACAACCAAAAGGGGTAGTGCGGGAAGAACAACTGTAAGTTTTAGCGGATATTATGGAATCCAACAAGCAATAAACAATCTTGATTTAATGAGTGGTGCAGAATGGTATGACTTCCAAGAGAAAGTAAACCTAACACGCGCAAAACCTGTAGATCTAACAAAGGCTGATAGAAATATATCTACAAATTGGATTGATGAAGTTTCAAGAACAGCATCAATTCAAAATTACTATGTAGATATTAAAGGGGGCAGCGAAGGGCTCTCATATGCAGCCAGTGCAGGTTATTTCGGGCAGGAAGGTACAATCAAAGGCTCGGACTATGAAAGAATTACACTAAGATTCAATGGAGACAACGTGATAAACAAAACATTTAAGATAGGAATGAGTTTATCCGGTTCATTTTCAAATAAAAAATCAATTCTTGAATCTAGCGAAGCATTCTCTATTATAAGCACAGCTATGCGTATGGAGCCTATAGTTCCAGTAAAAAATAGCGATCAAACATGGGGATCATCACCTTTTACAGATACGTATAATCCAGTAGCTTCTATTGATTACTCTAATACTCGCAGAAAACAATTAGACCTAATAGGCTCTGTGTATGGAGAAATAAACATTCTAAAAAACTTAAAATTCAGAACATCGTTCGGAATTGATGTAAATCGCATAGATGATTATGATTTTGTACCGGAGTATTATGTAAGTGTAGCTCAAAAGACTGCTGAAAGCGTAGTATCAAGAGGTAATACTAATTATTTTAATTGGGTATGGGAAAATACCCTTAATTACAATAAAACTTTTGGGACAAAACATTCAATCACTGCTTTAGCTGGTTATACAATGGAATACACCAGCAATGAATATTTCTGGGCAAGTAAAAATGGTGTTCCTCCTGGGGGCGATAATCTTAATTATATAGATGCTGCTCAGAATGCAAACTCAGCAAAAGCAAAAGGTAACGCATGGGAATCATCTATGATTTCATACCTAGCTCGTGTTAATTACTCTTATGATGATAGATATTTATTAACAGCAAGTGTAAGGTCAGACGGATCATCAAAGTTTAACAAAAACAATCGTTATGCATTATTTCCATCATTTGCAGCAGCATGGAAAATATCCAATGAACAATTTTTTAAAAATCTTAATGCAGATTGGATAGATCAACTAAAAATTAGAGGCGGATGGGGGCAAATAGGCAACCAAAATATTGGTAACTACCTATTTCAAAACAGATTAACCTCTGCAGACCAATATAGATATATGTATGGAAAACCGATAAATCTTTTCCAAGGCACAACTGCTATCGCACTTGGTAATACGGGTATAAAATGGGAAACTACTGAATCATATAATGTTGGTTTAGATATAACTCTATTCAAAGAATTAAATATCGTTGCAGATTATTACTCAAAAACAACAAAAGGGATGCTTCTAACAGAGCCTATTCCATCACATCTAGGCTATGAAAGCGGCCCAGTTACCAATGTAGGAAGTGTAAGAAATAATGGTTTTGAATTTAGTGCGCAATGGCAAGGAGAGGTAGCCAAAGATCTTTTTATTAATATAGGTGCTAATATCTCAACTGTAAATAACAAAGTATTAAGCTTAGGAAATGGTAAATCAATTACAGGAGGTAATCTTTATAACAGAGGCAATGCTACAAACACACAGGTAGGCTCATCTATCGGAGAGTTTTGGGGCTATAAAACAGCAGGGCTCATTCAAACAGATGAACAATTAGCTCAAATAAAGAAACTTCAGCCTAATGCTCAATTAGGTGATAGAATATTTTTAGATCTTAACGGATACGAAGCAGATGGAAAGACTCTTTCTGGTAAGCCTGATGGTAAGTTAAATGAAGCAGACAAAACATACATAGGTAGCCCTATACCTGACTTCACTTACGGAGCAAACTTGTCAATTGAATATAAAGGTTTTGATCTATTGGCATATTTTGAAGGAGTGCAAGGAAATGAGATATTTAACGGAAATAGAGTTTACACCCATAATACTGGCAGTATATACCAAAAAAACAGGGCAGTACTAAATGCATGGACTCCGGAGAATAGAGATACCGATATTACAAGAATTAATGGAGATGATAACAATGATAATATGCGTATTTCGGATTTCTATATAGAAGATGGCTCATACTTCAGACTAAAAAATCTACAGCTAGGTTATACCTTTTCTGGGGCAAAGTTAGAAAGGGCTAAAATACAACGTTGTAGATTATATTTCAGTGTCCAAAATGTATTTACTATCACTAAGTATAGTGGAGCGGATCCGGAAATAGGTCAATTATCTAATACAGATTATTTAAGTAGAGGTTTTGATCTGGGAACCTATCCACAAGCTCGTACATTTACATTTGGAGTAAACTTAACTTTTTAATAAATAATATATGAAGACAATTAAACAAATAATATACTCGACTATAATTCTTTCGCTGGTCTCATGTTCTAGTTTCCTAGATAAGAGAGCACTTGGCACACTAACTACTGAAGAGTTTTTTCAAACAGAAGAAGATGCATTTTCTTCGATAGTTGCAGCAGCTTCAACATTTAAAGATTACCGATATACCAGAAGTATTTGGGCTTTTGGAGATATAACAAGTGATGATGCTACCGCTAGTGGTAGTGATAATGATGTTGCAGGGGCAAGAAGATGGGAAAACTTTCAGTTTCATGCAGATTATGCAAGAACAAAAGATAGGTGGAACGCTTGTTTTCAAACTATAAATAGAGCTTGCCAGGCTATTGATGGCATCTCAACTATGGATGATAAAGCATTTAAGGCTCATAATAAAGCCAGACTAATTGGTGAAGCATATTTTATTAAATCGTTTTTTTATTTTGAGGCTGTACGTACCTATGGAGATCTTCCTCTGATTACAAAGACCCCAACGATTGATGATAGAGATAAAAAAAGATCCTCTAAAAGCGAAGTATATTCTTTAATTGAGTCTGATCTTAAAATTGCAGCTTCTGCACTACCAAGAAAAGCACAATTATCAGAAAATGAATACGGAAGAGCAACATCTGACGCAGCATATACTCTATTAGCTAAAATATATTTATACCAGAATAAATATGCAGAAGCTAAAAAGATCATTGAAGAAAACCTTTTACCTCTTGTACCTTCAGAGTACGATTTAATGGAGAGTTTTGAAGATAATTTTTCTGTAAATCATAAACATTGTAAAGAATCAATCTTTGAAATTAACTTCAGACATAAATCAGATGACTGGGGATTAACTACAACTGGAAATTACTCATCATACGCTCAGGGGCCACGTCCATACATGGGGTATGGAGGAAATCAACCCATTCAAACATTAGCTGACGCTTTTGAAGCAAATGATAAACGAAAAGACGCAACTTTACTTACAACTGAAGAAATTATCGAATGGGAAACTCCAGAAAATTCCTCTTCACTAGAGTATAACAGGACAGGGTATTACAATCAAAAAGCATTTATTAAACCACAAGATAGAGTTGGTACTGAGGATATTTTCACAATGCCTAATAACCTGAATGTATTTCGCCTATCCGAAATTTTCTTAATCTATGCAGAAGCATGCAATAAACTAGGTAATGATGAAACTGCAAGATTATATTTAAATAAAGTAAGATCAAGAGCAGGGTTAACACCAAACTCCGATTCGGGATCAGCTCTATTTGATGCTATTATTAATGAAAACAGGCTTGAATTTGCAATGGAGGGTCATAGATACTTTGATCTAGTGAGAACAGGAAAAGCTACAGAGGCTTTTAACAATGAACAATTTAGAAAAATAAAGCCGAATGCCAGTTTTAGAGAAGGGATAAACGAACTATTCCCTATCCCTCAAATTGAGATAGATAATAGCCAAGGAAATATTGTACAAAACCCCTTATAAATAACTATTTCATATTATCAAGTGAGGTTGTCGAATCAAATATAATTTGAAATGACAACCTCATAACTTTTAAATAATCCTATTAGTCTTCAATTATTGTAATTGCATATTCACACAATAATTTTGTTCTGTATAATTATGTAAATTTAAGAATTTTACATCTAGATTTAGCTGCCCCTTAGGGATCTTTATTGAGATAGAGCTCATAGGATTAATTTTATATATCTTATTATTTATCTCTAAAACATACGGAAAATCACATTTGTTATCAAACCTATAATATGCAAATTTATCATCTGAAAAATCCTTAGAGATATATAAAGTTGATTGAACAAAATTATCCAGCAACTCATTAGAACCTGCCAGATTACCAT
>CAZYQA010000213.1:0-4603 GCA_964649555.1 uncultured Muribaculaceae bacterium | reverse complement strand
GCTTTCCTATCTTCTGATACTATTCCTTCAATAATATTATTATATAATCTTTTTATTGTATATAATTCCTCCTCTTTATCTTCACTATTTCTTACTGTTTTCTTTTTCTTGAAATTTGATCGATATAGTATATATCCACATAAGAAGGTTAAAACAATTACTGCGACAGTTTTTGCCCAAACTAAAAATGCAGCAATTAGAAATGCGATAGCAAATGCAAAAACTCCTGTTAAAAACCATCCGGCTATTACTGTTAAAACTCCTGTAATTTTATAAACAGCATTCTCTCTCCCCCATGCCCTATCAGCTATTGAAGTACCCATTGCCACCATAAAGGTAACATAAGTTGTGGATAATGGAAGCTTTAGAGAGGTTGCTAAGGATATTAACAGTGCGGCTACAGTTAAATTTACTGTGGCTCTTATCAAGTCAAAAGCCGGCTCATTCTCTTTCCTTGCAGCAATTACAGGTTCAAAGCGGCTATTTATAAATTTTTTAACTCCAATAGGGGTATAATTATCTATATATTGAGCAAAATTAACTGTTGCTCTTACTATAGATCTTGATATTGATGTTGATCCGAACCTCTCATAGCTATCATCTTCTTTGGATAAGTTTATTTCTGTTTCAGTAACTTTCTTCGCTTTCTTTGAGAACCATAATGTTAGTATCATTACAATACCCGATACCATCAACACAATAATATTGGCTTTAACCGGCTCGGTAAGTACCCCCATATTCATATTTACATCTCCTGCAAGAGAAGCTATATTATATGAGTCATATCCGGCCATAAACACCCCGATAAAGTTTACAAGATCATTCCCGGCAAATGCAAGTGCAAGTGCAAATGTTCCGGCTAATACAGTAATTTTCAATACATTTACTTTTACCAATTGAAGTATAAACATTAATATTATCCAAAATACAAATGCGCCCGATAAGTAAATGAGTATGTTTTCATCTACACTTGTCATCAAATCGGCCGGGATAAACGGTGCCCCTTTAAGCCCTTTGAATATTGCAAAATATGTAATTGCTGTGAGAGCTATTGCACTCCATATTGTACCTAATCCTTTTATTTTCTTTTTGAAATTGAATGTAAACAGAAGCCTTGTTATATACATTACCACACTACCGCAAATAAATGCTATTATTACAGAACTCAATATACCGGATATTATCACCAGAGATTTACTGGAATTTATAAAACTGTTTATATCTGCAATGGTATAAATATCTGAGCGAACAATTGAAAATACAGATATCGCAACTGCTGCACCCAGTAACTCAAATATTAGAGATACTGTTGTGGAGGTGGGTATCCCCATTGTATTGAATAAATCTAAGAGGATAACATCTGTGAGCATTACAGCTAAAAACAGAAACATTACCTCTTTAAAGGTAAACATTCCTGGATTAAATACTCCACTTCTGGCAATCTCCATCATACCACTAGAGGTGAGTACTCCCGCCATAATTCCAACAGAAGCAACTGTCATTATTACTCGTCTTGAAGCGGCCCTAGAGCCTACTGCTGAATTGAGAAAATTCACAGCATCATTTGATACACCCACTATAAGGTCTGATACTGCAAGAAGCATTAAAATGCCCACAATAATTAAAAAGATAGGTTCCATTTAATTCAAAAAGTCATTATTTTTCTAATAAACGCAAATATGGCAATTATGTTTCTTTTATCTCTAAATTTTGTATTTTTGGATAAAAATTTAACTTTATCTAAACAAGTACTATGAAAAAACTATTTTTATCACTATTGCTATTATCTTTTTACCTTGGAGTCTTCGCTCAGGTCACCCCAAAAGAAGATGTTCAGCAATATTTAAATTCATTTTATCAGAATATATCTTCGGATAAATTACTTGAATATGTAAAAGAGCTTTCAGGGCCAAAATATGAAGGGCGTTTGGCAGGATCAAAGGGAATGGAGCTTGCAGCAGATTGGACAATTGACCTATTTAAACAATGGGGGATAGAGCCTGCGGGGGATAATGGAGGATATATTCAATTTTTCACTCATCCATGCACAGAGGTAACTGACGGATCTTTAGAAGTTTTATTTCCTGTAATGATTAAAGATAAAAAGAATAAAGAGAAGATATATGTTTCAAAAGCATACCCTTGGGCTGAAGGATGGTATTCAGGAGGTGCAACCGGGAACGGAGAAGTTACAGCAGATGTAGTGTATGCCGGATATGGTGTATCTGCTCCTGAGCTGGGTTATGATGATTATGCGGGGATAGATGTTAAAGGAAAGATAGTTCTTATCGAGGGGGAGACTCCAAATACAAGCAGGAATGCAGATACATTAAGGATGTGGTATAATCATACATTACACCAAACTAAAATTGAAAATGCTGTAAAAAATGGTGCTGTGGGTTTATTATATAATTGGGTGTGTGGCCCTAACAGCTTGTATAGCGAAGGATTTATCACGGCTCATGTAAACACTCCTGTAATTAATGATTTATTTTTGGGCACCGGGAAGACTTACAAAGAGACTGTAGCAAAAATAAAGAAAGATAAAAAGCCGCAATCTTTTGATATGGGTAAGAAAGCAACTATCAAGATGAGCTCAACTCATAACCCAAATGCAAAAGGGAGAAATGTCTTGGGTATGATAAAGGGGAGTGATCCTGCGCTTGCTGATGAGTATATTATTATTTCAGGGCACCTTGATCACCTTGGTATGGTACCTCAGCTGATACCGGGAGCAAATGATAATAATGCCGCATCTGCTGTAATAATGGGAGTTGCAGAGGCTCTGGCAAAATGTGATATAAAACCGCGCAGATCAATTTTGTTTTTCCATACCGATGCTGAAGAAGCAGGCTTGGGTGGTAGCCAATATTTTGTCAGCAATCCTATTGTTCCTAAAGAAAAAGTTGTTGCAATATTAAATCTTGAGCAACCGGGAATTGGAACAGGGATAAGAGGCTCTTATGGAGTTGAATATCCAGGGCTTATTGAATATATGAAAAAAATGAACGACACTTATGTTCATCGTAAACTTAACACATATCCTAATTCTCATGTTACTCGCCCACGCACAGATGGCGCAGTATTTATGAAAGCAGGGTATCCTTGCGTAGATATAGGAGCCACAGGTGGCAACTTTAAAGGATTTTACCATAATCCTAAAGATGATTGGGATACTATTACCCCAGAAATTATGCAGGATATAGTGAAGTGTGTTATGCTTACGGCTGTTGAACTAGCTAATGACACTAATTTAAAATTAAAATAATAATGAGATTTTTATTCTTAATACCCTTATTCCTTTTCACTTTTAATATTAATATTTTTGCAAAATCGGGCAAAGATCACAAAGCTGATATGTATAAAATTTTGCCCTTTGCCACCCAACCAAAAATTGACGCTCTATATGATCTTGTGAATGCTTGCATCGATTATAAGGATATTGAGAAGAAAACGGTGGGAATCCCTGATGCCATAAGAAAAGCACCTCTTGATGAAAACCTTAAACTGGGTAATCACAGGGTGCTTTTCCACTGGGGATTTAATTCCGATCCCAGAAAATCTGTAATTCTGAAAGAGAAGATTGATTTATATCTTAAAAATGAAAGTAATCAGAAATTAAAAGAGACTAAAGAGTATGCCTTTTGGGATAGAATCGTTACGGAACAAAAGATTAGAAACAAATATATTATCCAAAGGGTGTGTGATGTGATGGGTTTTGTGGATGGTGGCAAGAGTGGACAATATGCCAATGCCTTTGCATCATTGCTTGTCGATACACATATTTTGGGTGATTATACTACAACGCATAAAACCGGATTGCAGGATTTTAAGCTCGTAGTTGCCGATGTAAAAAAAGCGATCCTTAATCTTGCTCAGAATAATCCCCAAGATCTTATAAAAGCTAAGGAACTAAATAAAAGATTAGATAGCGTAAAAACGGAGAGTCCGATTGATGTTTTTATTATTCTTGAGAAGAGTTTACCTAAATATATCCTGAGTTTACAAAACTTTAATTTTAAAAATCACTTCACGAAGAAAGGGTTGAAACTAAAATAATTACTTAAAATATAAAGTTTTTTCTTCTTTTAATTTTTTTATACTTACATTGCAAAACTTTTGCCCTCGGGTAGAAGATTTATAAATTTTTAATACAGTATTTCATGAAAGAAGGAATCGTAAAATTTTTCAACACTGAAAAAGGATTCGGATTTATTACTCCTGTTGATGGAGGAGAAGATGTTTTTGTTCACAAAAGCGGATTAAAACAAAGAATTAACGAAGGAGACAAAGTTGTTTATGACGTTGTTACCGGTAAAAAAGGACTTAACGCTGTAAACGTACAATTAGCGTAAGTTTTTTTGCTCTACCGGGATAGCCGGTTATTATAGAAAACAACACAATGTCTTCTATAAAATATAGAGATTTGAAGGCTGTTCAAGATTTTTGGACAGCCTTCTTTCTATTAATATATATATTTATGCTTTTGATTCATTCATAAAACTAAGTATAGCTTTATGCCAGAATACAGGTGATAACCCTGCCTTATGATATTTTATTGGAAAAATTCTGGTTATAGTTCCATCTTCATGGTTAAAGAACC
>CAZYQA010000212.1:0-4631 GCA_964649555.1 uncultured Muribaculaceae bacterium | reverse complement strand
AAAATGGGATAGAAATCAAAGCTAACCCGGGAGCTATTTTGACAGATAGTCAATATCATATTGTTGAAAAAGAGTTCCGTAAAGAACAGATTGTAAAGGCTGAATCAAAAAAAGTTGCTATTAAAGTAAAAGATATAACAGAGAAAGATAATCACGTGCAAGAAGAGGAAGAGGAGCCTGTTAAGGAGATCTTTATTAGAACTAACATAGAGGAGGTAAAAGGGCCTAAAGTATTAGGTAAAATTGATCTTAATCCTAAAAAGGAGGAGGTAAAGCCTGCTGTAAAGAAAGAAGAGCCTAAGCCTATTATTAAAGAGGAACAAAAGCCTGAGAAGGTTCATATTAATAACGAGGTAAAAAAAGAACCTGTTATAGTTAAAGAAAATGTAACTCCCCAAGTAAATAAAGTTCAGCAACAAGGTAATAAATCCCCTATGCCGGAGGCTGCAAAAATAGAAAAAATAACACCTCAAATACAAGAGAACAAAAATCAATCCCTACCGGTGGAAAAATCAGAAAGCAAACAAGAGAATACAGAGAATGTAATTGAACATATTGAAACAAGAGTTCAAAAACTAACTGGCCCTAAAATTAGTGGAACTATTGACTTATCTCAATTTGAAAAGAAAAAGCCAGCACACAATGCTGACGCTAACAAAAACAAAGGTAAGAGAGAAAGAATCCACAAAAAGAATGAAAAGGTTGATGTGAATAAAGAAGCTAACAAAAACAGACACAACAACCACAACAAAGGGAATAACCAAAATAACCAACAACAAGGTGGTAACGCTAACGCAAGCGGAAATGGAAATAACAACAATAACCAAAACCGTAACCACAACAACCGTAATCAGAACCAAGGGCAAAACCGTAATCAAAACCAAGGACACAACCAAGGACAAGGGCATAACAACCAAGGACAAGGTAAAGGTCAAAAGAAAGATAGGTTTAAGCCTGTAAGAACGGAAATTGATGAGGATGCTGTACAAAGACAAATTAAAGAGACTTACCAAAGAATGGTTGAGGGGAAAGGTAAGACTAAAGGTGCAAAACATAGAAAAGATAAGAGAGAGATTAACAATCAAAAGCAAATGGAGCAAGAAGAGCTACAAATGCTTGAGAGCAACATCTTAAAAGTTACTGAATTCGTTACTGTTAATGATTTATCAGTAATGATGGATGTTGCTGTAACCAAGGTTATTGAGGCTTGTATGAACTTAGGTCTTATGGTATCTATCAATCAAAGATTAGATGCAGAGGCTCTTGTACTTGTTGCAGAAGAATTTGGTTATAAGATTGAGTTTGTTACCGCTGATATTCAAGAAACTATTGAGGAGAATGATGTTGATAATCCTGAAGATTTAGAGGAGCGCCCTCCTATCGTTACAGTGATGGGACACGTTGACCACGGTAAAACATCTCTTTTGGACTATGTAAGAAAGGCTAATGTTATTGCAGGTGAAGCGGGTGGTATCACTCAGCATATTGGAGCATACAACGTAAAATTATCTAATGGTAGAAGAATCACTTTCTTAGATACTCCGGGCCACGAGGCGTTTACTGCGATGCGTGCCAGAGGTGCAAAAGTTACAGACTTAGCAATTATTATTGTAGCTGCCGATGATGCTATAATGCCACAAACTGTTGAGGCAATTAACCATGCTCAGGCTGCAGGTGTTCCAATGATTTTTGCGATTAACAAGATTGATAAGCCGGGTGCTAATCCTGAAAAGATACGTGAGCAATTATCTCAAATGAATATCTTAGTTGAGGATTGGGGTGGATCATTCCAATGTCAGGAAATATCTGCTAAACAAGGTATCGGCGTTGAAGAACTATTGGAGAAAGTATTATTAGAAGCTGATTTATTAGAGCTTAAAGCTAATCCTAATAAGCGTGCTGTAGGTACTGTTATCGAATCTTCACTTGATAAAGGTAGAGGCTATGTTGCTACAATATTAGTACAGGCAGGAACATTAAATATATCTGACGTTATGTTGAGCGGTAGCCACTCAGGTAGAGTAAAAGCTATGTTTAATGAGCGTGGACAAAAAATCACTAAAGCGGGCCCTTCAACTCCGGTTTCAATATTAGGTTTGAATGGTGCTCCAACAGCAGGTGAGATCTTCAATGTATTTGATGATGAGAGAGAGGCAAAAGATATTGCGAATAAGAGAGAACAGCTTATCCGTATGCAAGGTCTTAAAACTCAAAAGCATATTACTTTGGAGGAGATTGGTCGCCGTATTGCAATTGGTAACTTCCAAGAGCTTAATGTTATCGTTAAAGGTGACGTGGATGGTTCAGTTGAGGCATTATCTGATTCATTAATCAAATTATCTACAGATGAGATTCACGTAAATGTAATCCACAAAGCTGTAGGTGCAATTTCTGAGTCTGATGTATTGTTAGCTGCTGCTTCTGAGGCTATTATCATTGGTTTCCAAGTAAGACCTTCTACAAATGCTCGTAAATTGGCAGATAAAGAGGAGATTGAAATCAGACTTTACTCTGTTATCTATGATGCAATTAACGAGGTTAAAGATGGTATCGAGGGTATGCTTGCACCTGAGCAAAAAGAGGAGGTTACAGCTACTGCCGAAGTTAGAGAAACATTCAAGATTTCTAAAGTTGGTACAATCGCAGGTTGTATGGTTAAAGAGGGTAAACTTACAAGAAATGCCAAAGTTCGTATTATTAGAGATGGCATCGTAGTTTACACAGGTACCCTTGGATCACTTAAACGCTTCAAAGATGATGTTAAAGAGGTTAACTCAGGCTACGATTGCGGTTTGAACATTGATGGATACAACGATATTAAAGTTGGTGACATTATTGAGGCTTACCACATTGTGGAGATTAAGAGAACCCTATAAAAGAAGAAGCTGTATAAAATTGTGATTTTGTCGTTACGCTTGGACAAAAAATGCTCATTTACTCATGTAAACTCCGCTTTTTTGACCTTCGCAGGCCTAAAGCTCCCTAATTTTATAGAACTTCTCAGAAAATATAGAGCCGTCTAATAATTGTTAGATGGCTCTTTTTTTGTTTAAAATTCAGTTTCAGTACATAAACATTGTGCTGAATATGGCTTCTCAGAGCACTTTCCGCCCCAAGCTTAGCATAAAACCGTGACAATGGATAGAGCTGTCTTACTCTAAAAAAGTTAAATACTAACAAAGTCAAAATAAGTCAACCTGAATTAGGAAATGACAATCCCACCTATATCATCACTCGTAATTAATTCGTCTCGTGGGTCACCTGCGAAATTGTAACCCATCGTCCATTCCAAACATCCTAAACGCGCATAATCTCTTGCAATACACACACCCTTAGCCATGCAACCTCCTGTCCCTCAAGAACAACACTCGATCAAAATTCGCGACCTAGGTCACCTGCGAAATTGAAAGGGAAAATCCGCGCTTTAGATATAGCTACAGTCTCAAGCTCCCTATAAAGCAAGCTCAAACCACACAACCTGATGCAAGAGCTCACGCTGCAGATAGGGGTATTGCCCCAAGCCCCAAGCTAAATCCCAACCAGAGAGGGAACTGCTTGTGATGCTAGTTTTATCAAAACGCATAATATCAAGCGATTACAAAAAACGACAACGACGATAATTTAGGAGGTTGTGCGAGAAACAGCGGAGCCTTGTGTCGAAAGTGCCTCTGTAGAGGGGTTACCGCACAAGGCTACCAGCAAAAAGACTAAAATAGACTAAGCCTTATGCAAAAACCTGCCTCTCGGAGCAGTGACTGCCCCAAGCTTACCGATTAATCGAATTAATAGCGTAAGCCACGTACAGAAAACGTCTTCCCAAAGCGTTTATTGCCCCAAGCTTCACCAAGAATGATTAATACCACCAGAGCTTCAATCATAACCACACGTTGCACGTTGTAGATATGGTTATCGCCCCAAGCTAAAGCTAAAGTCCAACCAGAGAGGGAACTGCTTGTGATGCTAGTTTTATCAAAACGCATGATATCAAGCGATTACAAAAAACGACGACGACGATAATTTAGGAGGTTGTGCGAGAAACGATATGAGAGGGAGATTACATCACAAGGCTACCCACAAAAATGGCTAAAATCTACTAAGCCTTATGCAAAAACCTGCCTCTCATAGCAGCTATTGCCCCAAGCTTTCCCCATAGCTATAAAATATAACATAGCTCGAAGCATAAATCCCTTTCAGAGCATAGGTTACTGCCACAAGCTCCAAGTAATCAGCACCTAACTCTTTAAGCCTTACTCAAAAATCCCTTCTACAAAGCAAGTATTGCCCCAAGCTTCCCTCAAAACCATAAAATATAGCCTGGCTCGAAGCGTAAATCCCTTTCATAGCATAGGTTACTGCCACAAGCTTCCCATATTTTAATGATGTTCAAGAATAAATACATCCTCTACCCTCTTTCCAAACCTTCGTGCAATCTTAATTGCCAATATCGTGGAAGGGACAAACTTTCCAAGCTCAATAGCATTTATTGTCTGCCTGCTCACTCCTACATCATCAGCTAATTGCTGCTGAGAGATTTTTAATATGGCTCTCTCAACTCTTAAAGTATTATCTAATCCTAATTCATTCATTTCTCAATCTTCTTTTAGCTATAAATAATCTTATTCTAAACATTG
>CAZYQA010000211.1:0-4694 GCA_964649555.1 uncultured Muribaculaceae bacterium | reverse complement strand
GCTTCACTCCGGAGCCCGTGGTTCTAAAGAGCAGATTCGTCAGTTATGCGGTATGAGGGGTTTGATGGCAAAACCACAAAAATCAGGTTCACAAGGTGCTGAGATTATCGAGAATCCGATCCTTTCAAACTTTAAAGAAGGTCTTTCGGTTCTTGAGTACTTTATCTCTACCCACGGTGCGCGTAAAGGTCTTGCCGATACGGCTCTTAAGACTGCCGATGCAGGATATTTGACTCGTAGATTGGTTGACGTTTCTCATGACGTGATTATTAATGAAGAGGATTGCGGTACTTTAAGAGGTCTTATTGCAACTGCAATTAAAAATAAAGATGAGGTTGTTGAGTCTTTATATGATAGAATCTTAGGTAGAACAACTGTACATGATGTTTATAATCCTTTAACAGGAGATAAGATTATTGGTGCAGGAGAGGAGATTACTGAGGAGATAGCTGAACTTATTGAGTCATTACCTATCGAGGCAGTAGAGATCAGATCGGTTCTTACTTGTGAATCTAAGAAGGGTGTTTGTGCTAAATGTTACGGACGTAACCTTGCAAGAGGTAAGATGGTGGAGAAAGGAGAGGTTGTTGGTGTTATTGCAGCACAATCAATCGGAGAGCCTGGTACACAGCTTACACTTCGTACATTCCACGTGGGAGGTACTGCATCTAGTAGCGTAACAGAGAGTGAGATCGTTACTAAATACAATGGTAAGGTTGAGTATGAGGAGCTTAGAACTATCATTAAGGAGGGTGAAAATGGTGAGAAACAAGATATAGTTATCGGACGTACTGCTGAGATGCGTATTGTTGATGCTAATACAGGTATTACTCTTTCACAACATAATATCCCTTACGGTGCTATCCTTTATAAAAAACAAGGTGATATCGTAGAGAAAGGTGATAAGATTTGTGAGTGGGATCCATATAACGCTATTACCATCACTGAGATTGCTGGTACTGCAGTTTATGAGGGCTTAGTTGAGGGTGTTACATTTAGAGAAGAGACTACAGACGAGTTCTCACTTCACAGAGAGAAGGTTGTTATTGAGTCAAGAGATAAATCTAAAAACCCTACCATTAAGATCATGGATGCAAACGGTTTGGAGTTGAGACAATACAACTTACCTGTAGGTGCTCATATCATGGTAGATAACAACCAAAAACTAAAAGCAGGTGATATCCTGATCAAGATACCTAGAGCGATTGGAAAATCGGGTGATATCACAGGAGGTCTTCCTCGTGTAACCGAATTATTCGAGGCTCGTAACCCTTCTAATCCGGCAGTTGTATCTGAGATTAATGGTGAGGTATTGATGGGTAAGATTAAGAGGGGTAATAGAGAGATCATGGTTAAATCTAAAACCGGTGAGGAGAAACGCTATTTAGTTCCACTTTCTAAACAAATCCTTGTACAAGAGAATGACTATGTTAGAGCTGGTATGCCTTTATCAGATGGTGCTATTGCTCCGGGTGATATTTTAGCTATCCAAGGCCCTACTAAAGTTCAAGAGTACATTGTTAATGAGGTTCAAGAGGTGTATAGAATGCAAGGTGTGAAGATTAATGATAAACACTTTGAGATTATTGTTCGCCAAATGATGCGTAAAGTTGAGATCGTGGATCCGGGTGATACAAGATTCTTACCTGAGCAACTTGTTGATAAATGGGAGTTCATGCAAGAGAATGATAATATCTGGGATAAGAAAGTTGTCTTAGATGCAGGAGATTCGAAATCACTTAAAGCAGGACAAATTGTTACTGTTAGAAGATTGAGAGATGAGAATTCAATCCTAAAACGTCAGGATCTTAAACTTGTTGAGGCTAGAGATGCAATACCTGCAACATCGAATCAGATTTTACAAGGTATTACAAGAGCAGCCCTTAAAACAAGTAGCTTCATGTCGGCAGCTTCATTCCAGGAGACAACTAAAGTGCTTAGCGAAGCAGCTATCCACGGTAAAGTTGATACATTGGAAGGTCTTAAAGAGAACGTTATCTGTGGACATCCAATTCCAGCTGGTACGGGCTTGAGAGAGTATGACAAGCTAGTAGTAGCTTCTATGGAAGATTACCAAAGAATGTCGAGAAGCAAGCAAGCTAAAGAGACTAATGTTTAGTTGATATTATAATATTAGAGAGGCTGTCAAAATAAAAATTTTGGCAGTCTTTTTATTTTTGTACATTTGTCATCAAATTTTTATTAGAAATTATATGGCTATTGTAAGAGAATTAAACGGGATTAAACCTATTATAGGTGAAAATTGTTTTTTAGCTGAGAATGCGGTTATTGTGGGTGATGTAGTGATGGGAGATGATTGCAGTATATGGTATAGTGCAGTTTTGAGAGGGGATGTTAATAAAATTATTCTTGGTGATAGAGTTAATATTCAAGATGGCGCAGTTCTTCATACGTTATATCAAAAATCAATTGTAGAGATTGGCAATGATGTGTCCGTAGGGCATAATGCAATTATACATGGTGCTAAGGTTGGTAGTAATGTGCTTGTAGGAATGGGTGCTATATTGATGGATAATGTGGTTGTCCCTGATAATACTATTATTGCTGCAGGTGCAGTTGTTCTAAGTAATACAGTATTAGAGCCCGGTATTTATGCAGGTGTACCTGCGAAAAAAGTAAAAGAAGGCTCTCAAGAGATTGGGCTTGCTGCTCACAAGAATGCGCAAGGGTACATGATGTACAAAGATTGGTATAAAGAATAACATCATTTGATAATTTTTAAATATGAAAAAATTAATTTTATTGGGAGCATCTATTGCTCTATTTGCTTGTACAAGCACTAACAAAGAGGCAGCTTACACTGTGAGTGTAAAACTAACAAATGTGCCAGAAAATATTACTACTGATACGGTGGTTTTATCGGCATCTTATCCTTATGCTGCGGGAGATAATATTGCAATTGTTAAAGATGGGGTTTGTGAATTTAAAGGGAGCGTACAAACACCGGATAACTATATGTTGTATTACAAAGGTGAGGGGCGCCCTTTTTGTAGATTTTTCTTAGAAAATGAGGTTTTTGAGATTAATGCAGATTTGTCAAATCCTAAAAATAGCATTATTGAGGGTGGTGTTACTCAGGCTGTAATGGATTCTATCAATAAAAAAACTGATGAGATCTATAAAACTTTCCAAATTGATTCCTTGGTTAATGAGTATAGAACAGCTACAGAGGAGGGAAAAGCTAAAATTAGAGAGATCTATGATGAGGCTACGAGTAAAATAAAATCATTTTCTGATGAATATATCAAACAACACCCAACTTCATTTTATGCTTTGAATAATCTTAAAGAGAATATTGAGGAGTTGCCTTCTGATAGCTTAGACAAACGTATTGCTCAATTTAAGGCATTACCTGAGTATAAGGATAATAAAACTTTGAAAACTGTTGATAGTTTGAATAATATTATTAAATCTTTACAACCGGGTATGATTGCTCCTAACTTTACTCAAAATAATCCTGAGGGAAAACCTGTTACTTTCTCAGATATTTATTCAAAAAATAAAATCACTATGGTAGATTTTTGGGCTAGCTGGTGTCGTCCTTGTCGTCTATTCAACCCAACTCTTGTGAAAATCTATAACGAGTATCACAAGAAAGGTTTTGAAATCTTAGGTGTTTCTTTAGATACTAATAAAGATGCTTGGATCAAAGGTATCAAAGATGACAAATTAACTTGGCCACAAGTTTCTGATGTTAAAGGTTGGAAAAATGATGTTGCTGCTATGTATTATGTGAAATTTGTTCCTCAAAATATCTTTGTTGATCAAGAGGGTAAAATTATTGCAAGACAAGCAAGTGAAGCTCAAATTGAAGAGTTATTGAAAGAGTATTGTAAATAGTATTTTTTCATTTTATATGTATGGTGACTGATAAGGAATTTATTGGTCGCCATATTTTTTATATATAACCTAACGGAAATGTATTATATTTGTTAGGTAATTTAACAGGGGTGCCGATAAGAGGCTGAGATTATACCCTATGAACCTGTCCGGATAATGCCGACGAAGGGAGTTGTTCATAGATATTCAAGTGATTGCTCGTTCAGGAGCATCTCTGTTATATAATTTATTTTTTATGAAGATAAAATTTAACGGAGAAGAACTTGAAACCACTTCATTAAATATTAGTGATTTCTTAGTAGAAAAAAATATCAATGTTATTGGTATAGCGATAGCTTTAAATAATAAGGTTGTGAGCAGAAAGTTATGGAATGAAGTAGCTTTAAATGAGGGTGATGATTTGATAGTTATTTCTGCAGCTTATGGAGGATAGTGTATGAAGATTATTGCTATTACTACCGAAACCTTTATCAAAGATGAAGCTGAGTTGATAGAAGCTGCTTTGGCAAATGGGGTGGATAGGGTGCATATAAGAAAGCCCAATTCACAAATAGAGGATTTTGATAATTTGTTGTCACTCATTCCTCAATCTCTGCTCAATAGAGTATCTATCCATGATCATTTTGTATTAACAGAGAAATATAAGGTGGGGGGGATTCATCTTAATAGAAGGAATCCCTCTGCTCCCAGCTGTTTTGAGGGGCTATTAAGTTGCTCTTGTCACTCTGCTGATGAATTAATTGAGCAGCACAAATATGATTATATTTTTCTTAGCCCAATTTATAATTCAATCTCTAAGAATGGATATAATAGCAATTTTACAAATGAAATGC
>CAZYQA010000210.1:1541-4695 GCA_964649555.1 uncultured Muribaculaceae bacterium | reverse complement strand
ATTTGCATAAGTAGGAAGAAAAATTATTAACATTTTAAACTTAAAACTGAGGCAAGAAAAAAATTAAAATCTTGTGTCTTTAGTCATTTTATATAATGCTAGACACAGAAAACCTAGATCATACCAAAAAATTATTATTTTAACCTTTTAACTTTTAGTAAAACATGAAGAAAATTCAATTATTTTTCTTATTTATGTTAGCCAGTTGCTTAACATTAATGGCTCAATCTATGAGTGTTACTGGAAAAGTCACTTATGCTGATGACGGAGAACCAGTTATTGGAGCAACTATTTTTATTAAGGGTACATCTAATTCTGTACCAACAAATCTTGATGGAGAATACTCCATATCTATACCTAACAATAGTTCTAAAATATTAGTATTTACTGCAACGGGATTAAAAGATGTTGAGTTGCCAATTGCTCAAAGTGGAACATACAATGTTTCAATGAGTTCTGATGCTGTTCATCTTGAAGAAGTTGTGATTACTGGATATGGTAATTACCCTGTAAAACAATATACAGGATCTGCTTCTACTGTTAGTACTTCGAGAACAAAAGACGTTCCGTCAGTATCAGTACAAAGCCGTTTAGAAGGTGCTGTGCCTGGTTTAACTATCACAAGTGAATCTGGACAGCCAGGGGCTCAAGAATCAGTACGTATTAGAGGAATGGGATCTATTAATGCAGGTAATGACCCTTTATATGTAATAGATGGTGTTCCGGTATATACTGGTAGTGCTACAAACTTTACATATTCTAAAGCTGGTAATAGTGTTTTATCTACAATGAATCCAAGTGATATAGAGAATATTACCGTTATTAAAGATGCGGCAGCTGCTTCTCTCTATGGGTCAAGAGCAGCTAACGGTGTTATAATTATTACTACAAAAAGAGGTAAAGCTGGTAAAACACAATTTAATGCTAAAGCAAGTTGGGGATTCTCTAATATGGCAATAGATTGGAGACCTGTGCTAAATGGTGAAGAAACATATGAGTTAGGGAAATTAGCTCTATACAATTATTCATTATATAGAAAAGGTACAACTGAAGCAGAAGCTCAAAAATACGCAGATAGCAGAATTGATGGTTGGTACCCAAAACCATGGAGTGGATGGACTGATTGGAGAGATTATTTAATTAAAACTGGTAATACACAACAATATGAGGTTTCAGCAGCGGGTGGTAATGAAAAAACTAGATTTTTTGCATCATTATCATATTCCGATATGCAGGGTATTACTTTAAATTCAGATTATAAGCGTATTACTGGACGTATTAACTTTAATCATAATTCTGGAAGATTCTCTTTAGAGGGAGGTGCAATGTTCTCAAATACTGAGCAAGACGTAAATGCTGAAGGTACTTCATATTCAAGTCCAATGATGTCTATCGCTTTAGCTTTATCACCTTCTGACTTCCCATATAACCAAGATGGATCAATAAATATAACAGAAGGTTTCCCTTTTGCTGGAAGACCTATTGCAAACCCTTTACAATCTTCTGCTTATAATTATGACAAAAGTACTGTAAACAGAATGATGGCCAACCTTACAGGTAAATTAGATTTATGGAGAGGTTTCGCTGTTAAGGAGCTTTTAAGCTATGATATTATCAGCTCAAACAATAGAGTTTGGTGGGATCCTAGAACAGGTGACGGAAATACTGCAAAAGGAGTTTATCAAAAAAATAATATACAAAGAGCTACTATAACATCTCAAACTCAGTTGACTTATAATAGAACTTTTGCTTCTAAGCATAATGTTTCGGCATTAGGATCTTTTGAATTAGAAAACTATAGGTTCGATATGATCAATGCTAAGGGTCAAAATTACCCTACATATATGTTACCAGAGGTTAATAATGCTGGTACTAAATCAGGTGGTAGTTATACTCAAGGACACGCTTTAATGTCAATAGTATTTGATGCTAACTATAATTATGACAATAAATACTTCATCAAAGGATCATACAGAAGAGATGGAACTTCAAGATTACCTAAAGATTCTCGTTGGGGTAACTTCTGGGCTGTTTCTGGTTCATGGAGAATTGACCAAGAGAATTGGTTTAAAAGATCAGGTGTTTCTAATATCTTAACAGGTGCAAAAATACGTGCTTCTTATGGTGTTAATGGTACTCAACCAAATGGTTATTATGATTATATGGGGCTATATGGTTATGGTTATAATTACAATGGAGCTCCAGGCTCATCTGAAACCCAAATGCCTAATCCAGGATTATTATGGGAAAGTAACTATGCAACTAACTTAGGTGTTGAATTAGAGTTAGTTAAAAGAGTTAATATCACTTTTGACTGGTATAATCGTAAAACTAAAGATCTAATCTTAGATAAACCTATTTCTAATACAACTGGTTTTGGTTCAATAAGTACTAATGTTGGTTCATTAAGAAACCGTGGTTTTGAGTTAGATATAAGATATAACGCAATTCAAAGTGCAAAGGTTGATTGGACAATTGGATTAAACTTGGCACATAATAAAAACATAGTATTATCATTAGCTGATGGTCAAAAAGAGATCCATGAGGGTAGATGGGTGCATAGAGTTGGAGAGCCTTATTATTCATTTAACTTATTTGAATATGCAGGTGTAGATCCTGAGACAGGTAAAGAAATGTATTATACAAATACTCCGGCTAAAGCGGGAGAAGACTTTACAATAGTTGATCGCACTATTACAACTGACGCTACAAAAGTAAATAAGAAAATTGTTGGTAGCTGGGATCCTAAGATTTCAGGAGGTTTAACAAGTAATTTCTTATGGAATGGTATAGATTTTAACTTTACATTTACTTATTCTTTAGGTGGAAATTGTGTTGATAATATGGCTGTGAATTATTCTAATGGTGGCAGTTGGGCACAAGATGGAATCGCTGTTCCTTCATATTATAAAGTTGCGGATATGTGGAAAGGTCCTGGTGATACTAATGCTAAATTACCTATGTATGCATATGGTGGAAATGGTAATGAATATACTTCTACAAGATTTATGTATTCAACAGACTATTTAAGACTTAAAAACTTAACAATAGGTTATTCATTACCTAAAGTATGGTTAAGCAAGATTGGTTTTGAAAAAGTACGTGTATATGCTTCAGGAAATAATATATTTAATTTAAAGGATAAAGATATGTA
>CAZYQA010000210.1:0-1531 GCA_964649555.1 uncultured Muribaculaceae bacterium | reverse complement strand
ATCTTTTGGTGTAGAAATTGGTTTTTAATCTAAAAAATGAGAATAAATGAAAAAGATATATTATATTTTTATTTTATGCATAGGTTTATCATTGACTGCTTGTAATGACTTTCTTGATAAAATGCCTACAACATCGTTACCTACTGATATCGCGATTTCCAATATAAGTGACGCTCAAACAGCTCTAGTTGGAGTATATGATGGCGTGCAAGGTGCAAGTAACCGTATAAATTGGTATGGAGCACAACAATTATATAGAGGTGATGTTGCCGGAGATTTAATGTGTTCTAATGGTGCTGGAAAAAGATCTTCATCTTGTTTTGAGATGGGTTATACAGGCCCTGCATCTCCTAATATCTGGAATATTCCTTATAACGTAATAAGAAGAGCCAATAATATTATTAGTGCTATTGATGAAGGTAAGATTAAAGATGGTACTACTGAGCAAATTAATCATATTAAAGGACAGGCTCTTACAATCCGTGCACTTGCACATTTTGATTTATCTAGAAACTATGGACTTCCTTATACTGCTGATAATGGGGCGTCTTTAGGAACACCAATTGTTACTGAGCCTTTAGCTTCAGAAGCTACACCAGCAAGAAATACTGTTGCTGAGATGTATGTGCAGATTATAAAAGATCTTAAAGAAGCTATATCTTTAATGAATGATAAAAAGAATCCTGGATACTTAAATCAGCAAGGCGCAAAAGCTTTATTGTCAAGGGTATACTTATATATGGGTGATAATAAAAATGCATTTGACACAGCAGAAGAATTGATAACAAATGGTAATTATACTTTATGGACTAATGCTCAATATGCTTCAGCTTGGGCTACTCAAGGATCTTCAGAAATGATTTGGGAACTTGTAAACTTTGATTCTGCAGACTGGACTGATAGAGAGGGTATTGCATATCTAACAAATGAAAAAGGTTATGCAGATTTTATTATCTCTAAAAAAGGATCTGATTATTTTAATGCTAATCCTGATGATGTTAGAGGAAGCGTATTTGCAGTATCTACATTAGAGAATAATATTAAAAATTATGGTAAAAATAAAGTTTTCATACTGAAATATCCATCAAGAACAGGACAATCTGATATTAGAGTTGGTAATATCTCAATGTTTAGACTATCTGAAGTTTATCTTAATGCTGCAGAAGCAGCAATTAAATTAGGAGATCAAGTGAATGCTGATAAATATCTTAATGCAATAGTTAAGAGAGCTAATCCAAAAGCTGCTGATGTTACAGCAACATTAGATAACATTTTGTTTGAAAGAGGTATTGAACTGATTGGTGAAGGACATCGTTTCTACGATTTAATGAGAAACGGATTAAAATCTGATCGTTCAAACACTTGGTCAAATGTAGTTATCCCTGAAAAAGAATCAATTATATTCGACTATAATTATTTTAGGGTAAGGTTGGCTATTCCTCAATCTGAAATAAATGTTAATCCAGGTTTAGTACCTAACCCTGGCTATGCCTCATAATCAATATTGAGATAATTCCTTTTAATTAAGTCT
>CAZYQA010000209.1:0-4696 GCA_964649555.1 uncultured Muribaculaceae bacterium | reverse complement strand
TAAAGTAATAAAACAATCCTGTGCAATATTTCTTGCACTTTCCCAATCTTTACAATATCCATAAATAAAAGCGACAATCCTATCATAGTGAGTATTAAATACCTCGCTAAATAAAGTATCCTTATTTGTAGAAATTTTGGTCATTAATTGAATTGCTTTGATACAAAAGTACACAAATATACATAAAACAAAAGAAGCTGCCTAAAGTTAAATTCAGACAGCTTCTCGAAAATATACTCTTAATTATTACCAATTAATAGTTTGAGTTAATTTAAATCCAAACTCTTGGTATTGGTCAATCTGAGCTTGTCCTACAGGAGATAAGTAATTTCTTAATTGTGGAGCCTCCCTGTCTTGAACATTCTCTGGCAAATAGTAACCAATCATTTTATCTCCATTAGTCCCATCATAAGTAATGATGCTACCATCTGCAGCTTCAACTTGTAGTTTACCTATCTTGCTAGATACTAATAAAGCTTTACTTAAATTCTCATCAGCTGGAATGTTAATCCATAACCCTCTTAAAATATCAGGGTTAGTTTCGCCATACATATAATCTAGTTTCTTCCATCTTCTGATATCATTTAAGCGTGTGTGCTCAAATACGAACTCCATCCTTCTCTCTCTTCTAATTTCCCAAAGTAATGGAGAAACATCGCTATCTCTATTAGGGTCATTAGCAATTGAGGCTAATTGTAACGGAGCAGTTTTAACAACCCCCGCTTTTATAGCTGTCTCATCAAGAGGTCTGCTTCTGATTGCATTGATAGATTTATCAATATCATCTTGAGTTACTGCAGGACCTCCTAAAGATGCCAATTCTGCTTTAGCTTCAATCCAATCTAATACAACCTCAGCATATCTAGAAACAGGATAAGCGTTTGTGTTTGTATTTGATAAATATTTAGAAGGAACCTCAGCAATAGGAAGTGTTGCACAAGCAAGTGCACCCTCTCTACTGATGAATTTATCTGCATACAGTAAAGTAGCTGAACCTGTTAATAAACTACTCCAAAAAGTTGCCTCAAAACGTGAATCTCTTGTTTTGATCAAATTTTGCAAATCTAAAATATCTGCATTAGGTAATGAAGACTCTTGGTATGGTTTACCATCATTACATAAAAATGATTTCACAAGAGCTAAGTTAGGAGCAATAGCTTGCCCTTCAATAGTATTAGAATATGAAGCAATATGGTGAGTTACACCTAATGTGGCACTGTATGATCTGTACTCAATTACCTCAGGATTCTTTGACAAATCTTCTGAACCAAATAAATCGCGGAATGTACTTCCAAAATTATATTTGCCAGATGACATAATAAAATCACCTGCTTTAACTACCAATTCAAAATACTCTTTTGCTTTAGCTTGATTATTCAAATGATATAATTGCCAAGAAGCTTCAAATAGCATTAATCTTGAAATGAAAGCTGCGGCAATATACCTATTAACATATTGAGCATCTCCATCAGCCAACCTGATATTCTCTAAAGCATATCTAAAGTCTTCTGCAACTTTATCCATCACCTCTGTTCTGTTTGTTCTATCCTTATAAAGCTCTTTTTGGTCATTATCCAAAACAACTTTATCAAAATAAGGAACATCACCAAAAGTACTTGCTAAGCGGCTATACTCATAACCTCTAAAAAATCTCGCTACTCCCATCCAATGGTTGAATTGTTCACTATTTAATACATTAGTCATTCTACCATTCATCCTATCAATCATAAGATTGATTTTTCTTACATAAGCAAAATTCCATCTAGGACCAGAAAATTGTTCCTGCATATATGGATCTTCACTTGTACTAGAATTTGATGATGGAACACTTGTTAAAAACAATGTTTGTCTATTAGAGCTAGTAGCATCATCGCTAAAGCTATAACCTCTTAATGGAGCATAAGCTGTTCCCCAACTTGAGTTATACCCAACAAAATAGTTTTGGTATAGTCCATTTGCATACAAGCGCAAGTCAGACTCAGATTTCCAATAAGTCTCATCATTAAAGCTTGTCAATGGAGGTCTATCTAAATAATTTTCGCAGCTTGTAGTTGCAAAAACAACAATAGATAATAATATTATAAATATATTTCTTTTCATACTCAAAATATTTTAGAAAGTTAACTGTAAACCTACAGAAGCACTCTTGAAAGTAGGAGCTCCAACACCTGTTCTACCCATATTATAGTTATCTCCAGCTGCATTATTTGCAAAAATAGAAACTCCACCAATTTCTTCAGGGTCGATAGGTAAACCATTTAAGTTATCAAATGTAAAGAAGTTCTCCAAAGCAACGTAGATACGCACATTTTGGATAAAAGCCTTCCTTGAAATAACCTCTGGTAAAGTATATCCTAAAGTGATATTCTTGATTCTTAAATATGCCATATTCAATAAATATTTACTTTGAGGAACCAAGTTACCTACTGTTGGATCAGATGCACCGTAATTATATGGACGAGGATAGAAAGCATTTGTTCTATCTTCTTTCCAGAAATCTCCTGCAAATGTTTGAGGCATAGCACCGTCAGCAGAGTTGAATCCAGGAATAGCCAAGAAACCTTTACCCCACATTTCACGTTTACCAACACCTTGGAAGAAAATTGAGAAATCAACCCCTTTCCAGTCTGCTCCAATTCTAAAACTATACTCATATCTAGGAGTACTATTACCTATTTTAGTTAAATCACCATGATCATCAACTAATTTAGCTCCATCAGTTATAGCTCCGTCACCATTTAAATCCTTATATTTAACGTCACCAGGGCCAAAAATGAAAGCACTATTTTGAAGCTTAGCCTGATATACAGGATTAGTTCCAGCCAACTTATTTACTTTTGTACCTTTAGCAGACTCTTTACCAGTTAAAGGATCAACTGTAATAGTTTGGAATGAACCATCTGCATTATATAAGAAGTCACTAGCTTGGTATAATCTATCAGTCTCATATCCCCATATCTCACCATAAGTTTTACCAACATACCATCCATCAATTGATTTAGCATCACCATATTTTGTAACTTTAGTTTTAGAGTCAGCAAATGTAGCAGTAACATTAATTCCTAAACCATTTTTAAATCTGTGATTAAAATCAAGCATTACTTCAAATCCATTTGTTCTTAAAGCACCAGCATTTATATTAGGAGCTGCCGATCCAAAAACAGGAGAAATACCAGACATTGGAACAATCATATTATCAGTATCTCTTCTATACCAGTCAAATGAAACACCAAATTTACTTTTGAATAATCTTGCATCAAAACCTAAGTCTAGTGTTTTAATATCTTGCCAAGTAATATCAGAAGCAACTGCTTGAGGAGTTCCTACATAATATAATTTATCTCCACCTATAATCCAGTTATTTTGTTTACCATCCATAGTAGGAATATATAGTGAGTTCTTAACAGATTGGTCACCAATCATACCCCAAGATCCTCTCAATTTCAATGAACTTAGAACAGATTTACTCCAAGACATCCAAGACTCTTCAGTTACTCTCCAACCTGCAGAGAAAGATGGGAACCATCTCCATTGCAAATGTGAAGGGAATTTAGAAGTACCGTCATAACGGATATTAGCCTCTAATAAATATTTCTCTTTGTAGTTATAGTTCAAACGACCAAAAACACCCACTTGAGAATCCCATGTTTTATCACCACCTGAAGTTTGATTACCGGTAGCAAAGTTGAATTGAGGATTGTTAATATTTAATAGACCGTTTCTTTGAGACCAGTTCTCCTCACTTGTAAATTTAACACTACTCAAACCTACCATAACTTTCAAATTATTATTTTCATTAATTTGCCAATTATAATCAGTTTTTACATTGATAGTGTTTCTACGTCCATTGACCGCTTTCCTATAAATATGATCCGGATTAGAACCGAATGCAGTATATTCATAAGAATCAATCATGTATGCCGGCATAGCACCTGCTGCGCCTGCAGAAACAACATTACCTGCATTATCAACATATTTTTGTGAGCCATCTGCATTTTTTACAAGAGATGGTGTACCCCATGAGTTTGCCGCAGTAAAACGTGTACCAGGTCTGAAATCTATATCATCAAGGCTTGTATAGTTGTAATCAAAATCAACGGTCCAATTTTCAAGAGGAGTAACTGTCAAACCTGCATTTATATTAGTAAAATTATATGTTTTACTAGCCGTATTTGCCTGAGCAACTTCAGAAACACCACTTCTTAATGGAGCACCCTCTTCTGTATATCCTAAAGGATAAGTAGGCCCCCAACGATATAGATATAACCAAGGGTCAGCAGTTGCTGAGTTAGTTGCATAAGGATAATTTTTCTGACGTTTAGAATACATAATACCAGCACGCAATTGCAACCAATCTGTAACATCAGAAGATACTCTTACAGAGGCATTATAGCGCTCAAAGTTATCTTTCTTCGCTGGTTTTTGCATACCATTTTGATCTAAATACCCCAATCCTACATTATAATTAACTCTGCCGGATTTACCATTTAAGGATAAGTTGTGTTGTTGAGAAGGAGCCCACTCTCTCACCATATATTCATACGGATCATAAGTTCTCAGACCATACTTATATTTGGTAGACGGATCATAATACCAGTCTCTACCATAAACCATTGGATCATTCTTACCAATAATTCCACCATAAGTATTTTGCCATTCTCTAGCTTTCTCTAAACTTTCTCTATTAACTTTCCAG
>CAZYQA010000208.1:2147-4709 GCA_964649555.1 uncultured Muribaculaceae bacterium | reverse complement strand
GGCAACAACAGGAAAGACATGAAATGAACAATTCATTTGTTTCCATTAATGCCATAGATTACAGAAACAGCCGCAACATAGAAAAAATTAGTGAAAATGGAAGAGAGTTTATTAAATCAAAAGACTCTAAACTAATGCAACCTTATGCCGAGTATGGAATAAAAAGTAAAATGGCTGGTGGTACTTTTAAGGTTACTATTACTTATAAAATAAGTAAAGAAGAACTAAAAAATAAAAACACCCAAAGATTCGTTAAAATTGCTCTTGATGAGCATAAAGCTAATCAAATTGAACTTAAGGAGAGCCATTCAGGATATCTACGTGCTTCATCAGAATTTGATATGAAATTCTTGCGTGGTAAAAATCACGTATTGAAATTATGGCTCCCCTCAAAAGGTGTGATGGTTGATAAAATAGAAATTAGAAGAAAACTATTTTGATTTCCCCCCGTAGAGGATAATTAAAACAATCGCTCCAATTATCATTGCTATACCCACTGCCAAATTAAATGTAAACGGCTCAGCAAAAACAAAGATTCCAACAATCACAGCTGTAACAGGGTCTAATGCACCTAATACAGAAGTATATGTAGATCCGATATATTGAACGGCATACACAAGAGTTACACACGAAATTACTGTTGGAATAATCCCAAGTAATACTAAATTTACATAACAGCTTGCAGTGGGAAGCAGATGGAGTCCATCTCCAAATAATGCTTTTACCCCAAAGATTACAGCGGCAATACTCATTGAATAAAATGTTAATTTCAGCCCACCCATATTGCTCACGTTAGACTTATTAACAGTGACAATATAAAGGGCATAAGTGAGTCCAGACAAAATAATTGCTACAAGCCCCATCATTCCAATAGCTCCACCATCTTCACCGGCAAATAACATAGCAACTCCACCAAGTGCTATTGCCATACATATACCTGTTATCTTATTCAATTTCTCTTTAAAGCATACAGCCATTATGATAGCAACAAATAAAGGGTATAGAAATAATATAGTTGTTGCAACACCTGCCGGCATATATTCATAGCTCACAAGCAAAAATATAGCACATAGTGCAAACAATACACCTAAAACCGAAAGGGTAATAAACTCTTTTGCAGTAACTTTGAAATTAATTTTATTATATAACATTACTAATGCTATAGACAAAGATGCTATTAAAAATCTATAACATAATATTGTATCTAATGGTACCCCCTTTTCCATTATAGGGAGTGAGAACAACGGTACAAGACCGTAGGTTGCAGCTGAAATGCAACCATATACATAACCTTTTACTTTGCTCATTTTTTATAGTTTTTTTGATTTCCAGATTTCGTAAGAATTAATAAAATTTTGCCATATTACATAGCAAGCAGGAGCGATAGAAGCATAAGGGTGCAAATACATATGAGAGAGCCATATCCCCACAATCGTGTTTTTTTGGCCAAAAGATTGCCCTCCTGAGAGGGTTTGTCCAAAGTGCTTACCTATTTTTCTACCCAGATAGAATTGAAAAATACATAAGAGAAAGGAGATGGCTGCTAAAGAGAGCTCTATATATAATAAATCATTTGTATGTCCGTTTATTAATGAGTAAAAGGTTTTACCCATTACAATCATCAAAGATATTGCCCATAAATAGAAAGAATAAGGGAATAGCTTTTCCACCTTTTTATGCAAAAATTTTAGCTTATTATTTACCAGATATGCTAATAAAAGTGGAATTATAAATATTGGTAGTACATTCTTCCCCACAATAATTAAAGATTGTGAAAAAGTTGCATCAGCCTCAATACCCACAATTGACAATATCACCGGAAGTAATAATGCAATTGCAATATTAGAGAACAATGTATAAGTAGCAACTGAGGCAATAGCTCCACCAAGCATAGCCACCACTACAGATGCGGAAGCAGCAGTAGGAATAAGCACACACATCATAGCCCCTTGCGCCAGAATATTATTAAAGCTATCGAATACATAATAAAGTAGTATAGAAATAGCAATTTGAAGCGTAAACATCACGCCATGCATCTTAGTTAGCCTGAATGTGGAAAAATCCACTTTAGCAAATGCCAAGAAGAGCATAGTAGATATTAAATAGGGTACAGCAGGAGCAATAAATACAAGATATTTATTAAATATTATCCCAAATAATATTGCAAAAACAAGTGCCCAATCTTTTATAATTTTAGCCATTTATAAGTCAAATTTGGGCGCGAAATTAATATAATTATTCTCATTTTTTATAAATAAGTATCTTTGCTAATTGTAATAAAACTAAACTACAACTCAAATGACAGCTAACCAAAGGAATACACTTATTGATTTATTTGAAAATTCTGTTTCAGAATTCGGCAATAACACCTTTTTAATGGAGAAAAAAGGGGAAACATGGACAAATACAACTTTTTCTCAGATGAGAGATTTAGTATATGAATTCGGAGCGGGATTAGTAAAGTTGGGGGTTAAGCCAAATGATAACATAGCACTACTTTCCGAGGGGAGAAATAATTGGATTATTGCAGAGCTTGCAATGTTTTATGCTGGAGCTATAAAT
>CAZYQA010000208.1:0-2137 GCA_964649555.1 uncultured Muribaculaceae bacterium | reverse complement strand
TTTCAATAAAACTTGAAGAGAAATCAGATTTATTATTTAGAATCCAACATTCCGAATCAAAATATATTATTGTATCTGCGGGGCAACTCCCAAAAATAAGAGCTATCAAAGATGAATTAACAGAAGTAAAAAGTATCATTATACTAGATGATATATATGATATCCAAGATAAAGAGGTAAATTATAAAGAGGTATGCAACTTAGGTAAAGAATTATTATTAGAGAATAAAGATGAGTTCCTTAAAATAGGGCAATCAATTACTAATGACACAATAGCTACAATCACATACACCTCTGGAACCACTGCCGATCCTAAAGGGATAATGCTTACACATAGAAACTACACTGCAAATGTAGAACAAGCTCTCACCCTCACCGATATTCAGGATAATTGGAAAACATTAATTATACTCCCTCTAGATCACTGCTTCGCTCATGTTGTAGGGTTTTATATTTTTATGCACAAAGGGGCATCTATTGCTACAGTACAAACAGGGAGAACCCCAATGGAGACTCTAAAAAATATCTCAATCAATCTTAAAGAGATTAATCCGGATATGCTCTTATCTGTTCCGGCTCTTGCTAAAAACTTTAGAAAAGCAATAGAACAAGGGGTAAAAAAACAGGGAAAGATTGTAGAATCTCTATTCAAACTGGCATTAAATGCAAGCTATGCATATAATAAAGAGGGATGGAATAAAGGTAGCGGATCCTCATTTCTGCTAAAACCAGCCGTTTCACTCTTTGATAAAATCCTTTTTGCAAATATCCGCAAAAGTTTCAGCTCAAACATGAAGTTCTTTATAGGTGGAGGGGCACTACTGGATAAAGATTTGCAAGATTTTTATTACGCTATCGGGATACCAATGTTCCAAGGTTACGGATTATCAGAAGCAACTCCGGTAATCTCATCTAATACTCCATTAAAACACAAACTTGGTAGCTCCGGTGTTCTTGTTGAACCTCTAGAGCTATTAATTAAAGATAGCGAGGGGAAAATACTGCCTATGGGTGAAAAAGGGGAGATTGTAATCAAAGGGGAGAATGTAATGGCAGGGTATTGGAAAAATGAAGAATCTACGCAACAAACTATAAAAGATGGTTGGTTACACACAGGGGATTTAGGATATATGGATAAAGATGGGTTCTTATATGTTCTGGGAAGGTTTAAAAGCTTGCTGATTGGTAGCGATGGCGAAAAATATAGCCCTGAGGGAATTGAAGAAGCGATTGTTTCCCACTCTAAATATATAGACCAGATAATGCTGTATAATAATCAGAATGGATATACGAGCGCATTGATATACCCCAACTTTGATGCCTTAAAGAAGAAAATTAAACACAAATGGGGTACTGATCACGCAAAAGAGGAGGCTCTTAGAAGAATTATGAATACCATAAATGATTTTAAAGCATCAGGCTCTCAGGGTGGCGCATTCCCTGAAAGGTGGCTCCCTGCAACATTTGCAATAATTGATGAACCATTTTCAGAAACAAATCAAATGATTAATAGTACCATGAAAATGGTGCGCCCAAAAATTGAGAAACACTATAAAAACACAATAGCATTTATGTATACTCCTGAGGGAAAAAATATATACAATACTAAAAATAAAGAGCTCATACATCAATAATATTGTGCATTTTGTTTATAATTGTTCAAGATACTCAATAAGGTTATCATCTGTTTCCAGGTTTAGTTTTTTCCTCATTCTGTATCTTGCCATATTAATTGTTTTCTGATTTGAGTCAATCAGTAATGCTATTTCTTTACTTGATAGGCCCACCCTTAGAAGCGTAACCAAAACAATTTCATTTTTAGACAAATCGGGGTGAATAGCTTTTAACCTTTTAAGAAATTCATCCTCGTTCTTGTTTATTTCATTTACAAATAAATTGGTTTTCACCTCTTTATCCTTAAAATTTTTTATTAGAGCAATTATTGATTTATTCTTAGCTTTGGGGTCAATAACTGCTTTTTTCTGTGTTTCCTGAAGCATTAATAAAATGTTTTCAAGAAGTTTATCCTTACTCTTAATCAGGTAAACCAAGTCTGTGAGCTCTTTCTTAGATACATTAAGCATTTCATTCTTGTTTTCCAGAATTATCTCTTTATTTTCCAGCTCTTTCTCTATTT
>CAZYQA010000207.1:0-4759 GCA_964649555.1 uncultured Muribaculaceae bacterium | reverse complement strand
CTGGGGCAGACTGTAAATCTGCTGTCGTACGACTTCGTAGGTTCGAATCCTGCTCCCCCCACTTTTCTATGTATAATCTTTTCAATTAACAGATATAAAATTTCCGGAAGTAATAACTTTGCGGATTAAAATTGCGGAAGTAGCTCAGTCGGTAGAGCATCAGCCTTCCAAGCTGAGGGTCGCGGGTTCGAACCTCGTCTTCCGCTCTTTTAAAAGCCAGTGTAGCTCAGAGGTAGAGCGCTTCCTTGGTAAGGAAGAGGCCACGGGTTCAATTCCCGTCACCGGCTCTATAAGTGTGTAAAAATATTCAATTTAATTATTATTTATTATGGCAAAAGAAACTTTTAAAAGGGACAAACCGCACGTTAATATTGGTACTATTGGCCACGTTGACCACGGTAAAACTACTTTGACTGCTGCTATTACTACAGTACTTGCAAAGAGAGGTCTTTCTGAGCTTCGCTCATTTGACTCAATCGATAACGCTCCTGAAGAGAAAGAGCGTGGTATCACTATTAACACTGCTCACGTAGAGTATCAAACAGAGAACCGTCACTACGCTCACGTTGACTGTCCAGGTCACGCGGACTACGTTAAAAACATGGTTACTGGTGCTGCTCAAATGGACGGTGCAATTCTTGTTTGTGCTGCTACAGATGGTCCTATGCCTCAAACTCGTGAGCATATCCTTCTTGCACGTCAGGTAAACGTTCCTAGAATCGTAGTATTCTTAAATAAAGTTGATATCGTTGACGATCCTGAAATGATCGACTTAGTAGAAATGGAAATGCGTGAGCTTCTTTCATTCTATAACTTCGACGGAGATAACGCTCCAATCATTCGTGGTTCTGCTTTAGGTGCTCTTAACGGAGATACTCAATGGGAAGACAAAGTAATGGAGTTAATGGCTGCTGTTGATACATTTATTCCACTTCCTCCACGTGATATCGATAAACCTTTCTTAATGCCTGTTGAGGACGTATTCTCGATCACTGGTCGTGGTACAGTAGCTACTGGTAGAATTGAGACTGGTATCATCAAAGTTGGTGAAGAGGTTCAAATTATCGGTTTAGGTGAAGAGCCTAAAAAATCAACTGTTACAGGTGTTGAGATGTTCCGTAAACTTCTTGATACAGGTGAAGCTGGAGATAACGTTGGTCTACTTCTTCGTGGTATCGATAAAAAAGAGATCAAAAGAGGTCAAGTTATTGCTAGACCTGGTACAATCACTCCTCACAAAAAATTCAAAGCTGAGATTTACGTATTGAAAAAAGAGGAAGGTGGACGTCATACTCCATTCCATAATAAATACCGTCCTCAATTCTTCATCCGTACTTTGGATGTAACTGGAGAGATCTTACTTCCAGAAGGAGTTGAAATGGTTATGCCTGGTGATAACGTAACTATTACAGTTGAGTTAATCTACCCAGTTGCTATCAACGAAGGATTACGTTTTGCAATTCGTGAAGGTGGTAGAACAGTAGGTGCTGGTCAGGTAACTTCAATCATCGAGTAATTTAAGTTTTAATAACTTATTTTGAAATACAAAGGCTTTCAGCCTTAAAACTGAAAGCCTTAATTAAGGGGCATAGTTCAAGGGTAGAATAGCGGTCTCCAAAACCGTTGATGGGCGTTCGAATCGCTCTGCCCCTGCAAAACCAAATGTTACGGTTTGGTCTGTTTAATCTGATATTGCAAAGCTTCCAACTGCAATTATCATAATTAAAATAAAAATGAACAAAATTAGTTTGTATATCAAAGATTCTTTTAACGAGCTAACACAAAAAGTTACTTGGCCTAGTTGGGCGCAGTTACAAAGTTCAACTATTCTAGTAATGGTTGCTTCGTTAATTTTTGCATTAGTTATCTTTGCAATGGATATTTCGTTCAAAAATATTATGACATTGATTTATAACATGTTATACTAATTATGAGTGAATTAGTCAAAAATTGGTATGTTGTTCGCGCAGCCGGTGGAAAGGAAAAGAAAGCGAAAGAATATATTGAGAACGAAATCAAAAGGTTAGGCCTTCAGGACTACATCTCACAGGTTTTAATTCCAACTGAAAAAATCTATCAAGTTAAGAATGGTAAGAAAGTGAGTATGGAAAGGATTTTTTATCCTGGCTATATTCTTATAGAAGCTGCTCTTACAGGAGAAATTCAGCATATTATTCGCAATTTACCCCATATTTCCGGATTCTTATCTGAGAAACAAGGTGGTAAAGAGAAAGAGCCTACTCCATTACGTCAATCTGAAGTTAATCGTATCTTAGGACGCGTAGACGAGTTGATTGAGAAAGAAGAAGAGAATATCACTCCTTTCGTTGTTGGCGAAGCTGTTAAAGTGACTGATGGTCCTTTCAACGGATTTGACGGTACCATAGAAGAAGTGTTAGAAGATAAGAGAAAACTTAAAGTAATGGTTAAAATCTTCGGACGTAAGACCATTCTAGAGTTAAATTTTGTTCAAGTAGTTAAAGAATAAATAATTGAATTATTATGGCTAAAGAAATTGCCGCATTCATTAAATTGCAAATTAAGGGCGGAGCTGCAAATCCTTCACCACCTGTAGGACCTGCATTGGGATCCAAAGGTGTTAATATAATGGATTTCTGCAAGCAATTTAATGCCCGTACCCAAGACAAAGCCGGTAAAGTTTTGCCTGTGATTATTACTGTTTACAGTGATAAATCTTTCACTTTCGTTGTTAAACAACCACCTGTGGCTGTACAATTGAAAGATGCTGCAAAACTGAAATCTGGTTCTGCTGAGCCTAACCGTAAAAAGGTGGCTACAATCACTTGGGAGCAAGTACGTGCAATCGCTCAGGATAAAATGCCTGATATGAACGCGTTTACACTAAAATCTGCTATGACAATGGTAGCAGGTACTGCAAGAAGTATGGGTATTAATGTAGAGGGAACATTTCCTGCCGACGTAAATTAAAAATCACACACGCAATGAGTAAGCTTACTAAAAATCAAAAAGTAGCGGAAGCGAAAGTTGAAGCCGGTAATCAGTATAAACTTGCTGACGCATGTGCTTTGGTAAAAGAGACTTCTTTCACCAAGTTTGATGCTTCAGTTGATATTGCTGTTAGACTAGGCGTAGACCCACGTAAAGCTAATCAAATGGTTCGCGGTGTTGTGACACTTCCACACGGAACAGGTAAAGAAACCCGCGTACTTGTATTATGTACACCCGATAAAGAAAACGAAGCTAAAGAAGCTGGTGCTGACTTTATAGGGTTAGATGAATATATAGATAAAATCAAAGCCGGATGGACTGATATAGATGTTATCATCTGTACACCTTCTGTAATGGCTAAAATTGGTGCTATTGGACGTATCTTAGGTCCTAGAGGTTTGATGCCAAACCCTAAAACAGGTACAGTTACAATGGAAATCGGTAAAGCTGTTCGTGAGGTTAAAGCCGGTAAAATTGACTTTAAGGTTGACAAACAAGGTATTGTTCACGCTAGTATTGGAAAAGTATCTTTTGATGCGCAACAATTGGCTGATAATGCGACTGAATTCCTTAACACAGTAATGAAGTTAAAACCTCAAGCACTTAAAGGTACTTATGTGAAGAGCATTTTCTTATCTTCTACAATGGGTCCTGGAATTGGTGTTGATGGCAAGACTTATGGCGCTGCTGAATAAAAAAATAATCTGGTATGAGAAAAGAAGAAAAAATACAAATTATTGAGAGTATAGCAGCACAATTAGAACAATCGCCTAATTTTTATATTACCAATATCGAAGGCATGAATGCCGAGGTAACATCTAAATTACGCCGTGCTTGCTTTGAGAAAAACATTAAACTTGCTGTAGTTAAGAATACACTACTATACAAAGCTCTTGAGCAAAAAGGTTTTTCAGATTTGGATCAATTTGCAACTATGCTTAAAGGTTCAACTGCAATCATGTTTGCACCTGAGGCTGCTAATGTTCCTGGTAAACTAATCCAAGAGTTTAGCAAAGATGCAGGTAAAGGTAAACCGGAACTAAAAGGTGCATACGTTCAAGAATGTATCTATGTTGGTGCTGAAAATCTTGATACACTTGCAAATATCAAGTCTCGTGAAGAGCTTATCGGTGATATTATCACTATATTACAATCTCCTGCTAAGAATGTTATTTCTGCGCTTACATCACAAGGTGGTGGCAAAATTGCAGGTATTGTAAAAACATTATCAGAAAAAGAATAAATTAAAAATTAACACATTAAAAATATAAAACCATGGCAGATATCAAAAAATTTGCGGAAGAATTAGTAAACCTTTCTGTAAAGGATGTTCAAGAACTAGCAAAAGTTCTTAAAGAAGAGTACGGAATTGAGCCAGCTGCTGCTGCTGCTGTTGTTGCAGCTCCTGCTGCAGGTGCTGCTGCTGCTGCTGAGCAAACTGAGTTTGACGTTATCCTTAAATCAGCTGGTCAAGCTAAATTACAAATCGTTAAAGTTGTAAAAGAGCTTACTGGTTTAGGTCTTAAAGAGGCTAAAGAATTAGTTGACGCTGCTCCTAAAGCTGTTAAAGAGAAAGTTTCTAAAGCAGAAGCAGATTCAATTAAAGCTCAACTTGAAGAGGCAGGCGGAGAAGTTGAAGTTAAATAAACTTCATACCCCGTCTAACGGGAATAAGCAGGTTTAGGGCGAAAAAAGCCCTAAACCTTTTTGTCGTTTTTTTAAGTTTATTTACATCAACCCAAAAACAATGTCGCAAAATACAAATAATCAGCGGATTACATTCGCGACT
>CAZYQA010000206.1:0-4788 GCA_964649555.1 uncultured Muribaculaceae bacterium | reverse complement strand
AAATTAGTGTTGATGAGTATAATGCCGCTTGTAGAAAAGAGGTAATGAAATATACTAAAGAGTGGGTGAATCTTACTGAAAGAATCGGTTATTGGGTGGATATGGATAATCCTTATATCACTTATGATAACAGATATATTGAGACTCTTTGGTATTTATTAAAACAGATTTATAATAAAGGTTTATTATATAAAGGCTATACTATTCAGCCTTTCTCTCCTGCTGCTGGTACAGGCTTGAGCTCTCATGAGCTTAATCAGCCCGGTTGCTATAGAGATGTGAAAGATACTACTGCTGTTGTGCAGTTTAAAGCTATCAAGAATAGTAATAGTGATTTTTTATTTAGCCACGGTGGTGAGCAAATTGGTGCTGATAATCTTTATTTCTTAGCTTGGACAACTACTCCTTGGACTCTCCCTTCTAATACTGCATTGTGTGTTGGTCCTGAGATTGAGTATGTTGTTGTTAAGTCTTTTAATCCTTATACCGGTGCTCCTGCTGTTTATATTCTTGCTAAGGATTTAGTCAATAGCTTGTTCAATCCTAAAGCGCAAGAGCTTGCTTTGGAGGATTATAAACAAGGTGACAAATTGGTGCCTTATAAAGTTATTGGCTCTCCTATTAAAGGTAGTGAGCTTAAAGGTATCAGCTATGAACAATTAATCCCTTGGATTAAGCCTGAGGCTAATACCATGAAGGTGATTACCGGAGATTTTGTTACAACTTCTGATGGTACTGGTATCGTGCATATTGCTCCTACTTTTGGTGCTGATGATGATAGAGTGGCTAAAGCTAATGATATTGCTCCTTTCTTTGTAGAGGATGCTGATGGTATTAACCAACCTTTAGTTGATAGAACTGGTAAATTATATAAATTGGAAGATATGTCTTCTGCTTTTGTGGCTGAGAGAGTGAATGAGGAGTATAAGGCTTTTGCAGGAAGATATGTCAAGAATGCTTATGATGCTTCTTTAGCTCCTGATGCTGAGACTCTTGATGTGGATATTTGTGTGATGCTTAAAATGCAAAATAAAGCATTTAAGATTGAGAAACATACCCACTCGTACCCTCATTGCTGGAGAACTGATAAGCCTGTATTGTATTATCCTTTAGATTCTTGGTTTATTAAAACCACTGCTGTGAAGGATGATATGATTGAATTGAATAAAACTATCAACTGGAAACCAGAGAGTACGGGGAGCGGTAGATTTGGTAAGTGGCTTGAGAATTTACAAGACTGGAATTTATCGAGAAGCCGTTATTGGGGAACTCCTCTTCCTGTTTGGAGAACTGAGGATAAAACTGAAGAGGTATGTATCGGCTCTGTTTCTGAGCTTTATGATGCTCTTGAGGCTTCGGTTGCTGCTGGGTTTATGGTCTCTAATCCTTTGAAGGATAAAGGTTTTGTGCCTGGTGATTTCAGTGATGATAATTATAATAAGATAGATATTCACCGCCCTTATGTGGATGATTATATTTTGGTGTCTGCTTCTGGTAAACCTATGAAACGTGAGCTTGATTTGATTGATGTGTGGTTTGATTCCGGAGCTATGCCTTTTGCACAAGAGTGGTTGAAAAATGTAAATACTCCTGAGTTTGGACAAACTGCTGATTTTATTGCAGAGGGTGTTGACCAAACTAGAGGATGGTTCTTTACTTTACATGCTATTTCTACTATGATTAATAAGAAAGTTGCCTTTAAGAGCGTGCTTTCTAATGGTCTTGTTTTAGATAAGGATGGTAATAAAATGAGTAAGAGATTGGGTAATGCTGTTGATCCTTTCAGCGCCCTTGATGAGTATGGTGCTGACTCTTTGAGATGGTATATGCTTACAAATGCTCAGCCTTGGGATAATCTTAAGTTTGATTTTGCAGGTGTGGATGAGGTGAAGAGAAAATTCTTTGGTACTCTTTATAATACTTACTCTTTCTTTGCTTTGTATGCTAATGTGGATGGCTTTGATAATAAAGCTCCTCAAGTGCCAATCGAGCAAAGGCCTGAGATTGATAGATGGATTATATCTTTGCTTAACAGCTTGATTAAGGATGTTAAGGATTGTTATGAGAACTACGATGTTACTACTGCCGGGCGTAAAATTCAAGATTTCGTTTGCGACCATTTGAGTAACTGGTATGTTCGTTTGAATAGAAAACGTTTCTGGGGTGGTGAGATGGATGCTGATAAACTTTCTGCTTATCAAACTCTTTATACATGCTTAGAGACTATCTCTATTTTAGGTGCTCCAATCGCTCCTTTCTTTATGGAGAGATTATTCTTAGATTTGAACTCTGTATCGGGTATTCATCCTGAATCTTCTGTGCATCTTGTTTTAATGCCTGAGGTGGAGGAGTATTTGATTGATAAGGATTTAGAGGATAGAATGGCTTTGGCACAAGTTGCTTCTTCTATGATTTTAGCTCTTAGACGTAAAGTTAATATCAAAGTAAGGCAACCTTTAGCTAAGATTATTATCCCTGTATTGGATCCTAAAATTCAAGAGCAATTCGAGCTTGTGAAGAAACTTGTATTGGGTGAGGTGAATGTGAAAGAGGTGGAGTTTATAACTGATACTACAGGGTTGATTACTAAGAAGATTAAGCCTAATTTCAAAACTTTAGGTAAGAGATATGGTAAGCAAATGAAAGAGATTGCTGCTGCTTTTGGTGCTTTAGGGCAAGAGGAGATTGCAGCTATCGAGATGAATGATGATTATACACTTAATCTTGCTTCCGGTGATGTTATTCTTGAAAATGAGGATTATGAGATCACTTCGGAGGATATGCCGGGCTGGCTTGTTGCTACTGAAGGTCGCTTAACTGTTGCTTTAGATATTACAGTGAGTGAAGAGCTTAGAAAAGAGGGTATTGCACGTGAATTAGTTAATAGAATCCAGAATTTAAGAAAAGATAGCGGGCTTGATGTTACTGATAAGATTTCTGTTTCTATTGAGAAGAGATCCGATATTGAGGATGCATTGTCTTTATTTAATGATTATGTGTGTGGACAAACCCTTTCTGCTAGTATTGAGCTTGTTGATAATTTAGAAAATGCTTCTGAAATTGAATGGGAGAATGATGAGAAAATAAAAATTAAGATTAATAAATTATAATCTTTCTATATAATTTACTAATTTTACTACTTAAATACAATATGAAAATGACAACAAATGCAACTAACGTAATGGAGCAAGATAATAATGCTCCAGAAAAATTAAGGTATAGTGATGAGGAACTTAATATGTTCAAAGAGGTTATTCTTAAAAAATTAGATAAAGCTAAGGATGATTATGAACAATTAAGAGCTGCTATTACACATAGTGCAAGTAATGATGTTGAAGATACTTCACCAACATTTAAAATTTTAGAGGAAGGAGCATCTGCACTGTCTAAAGAAGAATCCGGGCAATTAGCACAAAGACAATATAAATTTATTCAATCTTTGGAAGCTGCCCTTATCAGAATTGAGAATAAATCTTATGGTATTTGTAGAGAGACTGGTAAGTTGATTCAAAAAGAGAGATTATTATTGGTTCCACATGCTACTTTATCAATTGAAGCAAAGAATAAAAGATAATTATGAAGCTATCCAGAGGTAAACTAGTAATATTTTTGGTAATTGCTCTGCTAATTATTGATCAACTTATTAAGTTCTATGTAAAGTTGAATATGACAATAGGGGAGAGCATACCTGTTTTTGGTAGTTGGTTCCAGATTTATTTTATAGAGAACCCCGGAATGGCTTTTGGAATGGAGCTGGGTGGAGGAAGTATAGGGAAATTAGTATTGAGCCTATTCAGACTTGTGTTGATCGGCTATATTATTTATTTACTTATAAAACTTTTGCGTAAAGGTGATACTCCTACAGGTGCAATTATGGGTATTTCTCTTGTTCTTGTAGGGGCAATAGGTAATATGATTGATTCATTATTATACGGGGTTCTGTTTTCTGAATCATATATGAATGCTGTAGCTCAATTTTTACCGGCAGCCGGAGGATATGCTGCACCATTATTTGGTAAAGTTGTAGATATGTTCTATTTCCCGCTTATTGAGACTACACTACCCGAATGGTTACCTATATGGGGCGGAGAAGAGTTTATATTCTTTAGGCCTATTTTTAACTTTGCAGACGCTTGTATTTCAGTAGGTGTTATATATATGATTATATTTCAACGTAAGTTTTTCCTTCATGGAATGAAATAATATCGGATATTATAATAACATAATTAAAAAGGGTTGTTCATTTATTTAATTGATCAACCCTTTTTAACTACTTAACTACTATTTGTTTTATTTTATCTCTTGATTTTATCAATAAGCTTTTGGCGTGAAAAGTGAATTCTACTTTTAACAGTTCCTAAATGCAAACCAAGCTCATCAGCTATCTCTTGATATTTATATCCTTTATCGTGCATCTGAAATGGAATACGGAACTCCGGTTCTAATGAGTTAACCATAATGGTTAGCTCACGGAAATTAAAGTCGCTCTCAGGGTTTGCGTCAGTTCTTTTACTATTAAGAACAAATTCATGTACATCCTTACTGAAAATAGCTTGTTTTTTAACTCTTCTTCTGTAGTCGTTAATAAACGTGTTTTTCATAATAGTATATAACCAAGCCTTAATGTTTGTTTCATTATCAAATTTGTCTTGATTATTTAAAGCTTTAAAGTAAGTTTCTTGAACTAAATCTTTTGCTTCGTCAGGATCTAATGTTAGACTGTAAGCGTACCTAGATAAGCTAGACTCCAGACTAATAATTTCTTGGTTAAAGTTTCTCGTATTCATA
>CAZYQA010000205.1:0-4797 GCA_964649555.1 uncultured Muribaculaceae bacterium | reverse complement strand
TATTCTCATATTCATTAGGGCCGGTTACACCTAGCATTACATATTTACTATGAGTATTTGAATAGTTAAATCTTTGAGCCCAGAATTTTGCTATAGATATAATCACCTCCATTCCATAATCGGATAAATACTCTTTATCCCCTGTTGAGTTTATATAATTATATATAGCATATACGATAGCTCCATTTCTGTGAATCTCCTCAAATGTAATTTCCCACTCATTATGGCACTCTTCGCCATTCATGGTTACCATTGGGTATAATGCAGCTCCATTATTAAATCCTAGTTTCGCTCCATTCTCAATAGCCTTATCTAGTTGATTATATCTGTAGATAAGGAGTTGTTTTGCCACATTCTTGCCTGCTGTAGCAAGATAAAAAGGCAAACAATATGCTTCGGTATCCCAATAAGTGCTCCCACCATATTTCTCACCTGTAAATCCTTTAGGGCCAATATTTAATCTTGAATCTATACCTGTATAGGTTTGCAATAGCATAAAGATGCAATATCTTATTCCTTGCTGTGCTTTATCATCTCCCGAAATCTCAATATCACATTTAGCCCATTTGTTTTCCCAAGCAATAATATGTTTGCATTTCTCTATATCATAGCCCAATAATGCACTCTCCTTGGCACATTTTTTAGCCTCTTTTATTAATAACTCTGACGAACTATAATTAAGAGAAGATGTAATACCTACAAATTTATGTAATGTAACTGTTTCATTATTATGAACTTTTATGTTGAAAGTTTCTGATACTCTTTCATTTGAAGATGTATCAATAGCATGGGAGAGGGGAGATATTACATTCTCCATTCCCCAGCACACCTCAAAATTGGTTTTCTTAGTTTTTGAGAGTATTGTATCAGAATCCTGATATACTAGATCCCAAAACTTTTCATTATAATTTGAATCTTCATTTCTCACATCAGCATCTATATAAGATTCAATTTTGATATTACCACTAAAGTTTACTGGAGTAATAGAATATTCAATAGCTCCAAGCTCAGTATTATATAAACTTATAAATCTTTCGGCTTTTACGTTGATAATTTTCTTATTTTCAAGCTCTACAGAAAATTCACGCAATAAAACTCCTGTTTTCATATTGAGTTCTCTGTAGAAAGATATAATCTTAGACTTATATAGATCTAGTTCAACACCATCTACCCAAACATTTATACCAATCCAGAAAGCAGAATTTAACACCTTTGCAAAATATTCGGGATACCCATTTTTCCACCATCCCACTCTTGTTTTATCAGGATAATATATACCACCTATATAGCTTCCCATCAATGTTTGGCCACTATATTTCTCTTCAAAGTTCGCTCTTTGCCCCATTAATCCATTGCCGATACTAAATAAACTCTCTGACGCTTTTGTTCTTGAAGGGACAAACTTATCCTCTATAATTTTCCAGCTATTAATTTGGATATGTTGGAAAATATCATTTAAAATCTTATCAATAGTTATATTGCTAAATGAATTAATTCTTAAATCTGCTTTGTTTAAACTTAAATCATCACCCACAGCTACACATTTCATTTTTGCAGAGTGAGCAGCTCCAATTCCTGCTTCAGCATCTTCAAATACAATACATTCTGCTACGGGAATATTTATGAGTTTAGCACATTTTATAAATATTTCCGGATTAGGTTTTGCATTACTCACCATATTGCCATCTACGATAGCGTCAAACAAATCTTCTATACCCAATTTTTCTATTATCATCTTTGCATTTTTGCTTGCAGAGCCTAATGCAATTTTGTAACCTTTTGATTTAATATCTCTTAAGAAAAATTCAACACCGGGTAGTAACTCACCTTTTTGCATCTTTTTAATATAATCTAGGTAAGTGTCATTTTTATAATTTACCAACTCCTCTTTTTCTTTATCTGAATATCTATCTTCTGCATTATTTAATTTTAATATGATATTAAAAGAATCTAATCTGCTTACACCCTTTAATTTCTCATTATCATGTTCTGTAAAAGATAAATTATGTTTCTCTGATAGCTCTTTCCATGCAATATAATGATACTTAGCAGTATCAACTATCACCCCATCAAGGTCGAATATTATTCCTTTTATGTTCATAAGTGGTACTTTATATTTTAGTTCTTTTTTCGTTTACAAATGCTACGCATATAGCAGCAAGGAGCATAAATATCCCGGCTAATAAGATCATCTCAACCGTAGAGGTCTTAAATATGGATTTTAATATAATTCCACCTGTAGCTCCAATAAAAATCTGAGGGATAGTGATAGTGAAATTAAATATCCCCATATATACTCCCATTCTAGATGGCTCTATTGATTTTGATAAAATCGCATAAGGCATAGCTAATATGCCTGCCCAAGCAATGCCAATCCCGATCATTGGGATGATAAGAAGATTTTGATCCTTTATAACAGTAAGAAAAATAAAGCCGATTGCACCACAAAGTAAAGATGTGCCATATACTAGCTTATTTCCAAACCGTTTTGCAATAGATGTAATAAATAATGCAAAAATACAGGCTGGTATTGGATATACTCCATTTAGTACTCCAACCCAATTAGCCGCATCGCCATAAGCCTCTGAATTTGCATCAAGAGTATTCCATACGCTATCTGCAATCGCAGGAGTTAAATAGTTCCACATTAAAAACAATGCAGCCCAACTGAAGAATTGTACAAATGCTAGCTGAATCATTACTTTAGGAGTATTTCTTAATAATTCCAAAAAGCCTCTTTTATTATTTTGCGTTTCTTGTGCATCTATTTCATTATATTTTGCAAACTCTTCAGGTGGATACTCTTTGGTTTTAAATGATGTTACAATTACACTCAAAAGCAAAATACCTCCTCCAATATAATAAGACCATGCTACAGACTCAGATACCGGAGATGATATTGATGTAGAATTACTTAATCCTACCCAGTTGGTTAAGACATAGGGGAGAACAGCACCTATTATAGCACCAAGATTAATTAGAAATGTTTGAACTACATACCCTTTAGTTTTCTGATCATCATTTAGCATATCTGCAACAAGCGCTCTGAATGGCTGCATTGTAACATTAAAAGACATATCCATAAATAAAAGGATAATAGCTCCCATAATAAGAGGTGCAAAAGCGAATAAAATATTTGCATTTGGCATTAGAGCTAAGGCAATAGCTGATATGATAGATCCTACAATTATAAACGGAACTCTTCTGCCGAAAACAGTCCATGTTTTATCAGAAAATAATCCTACGATAGGCTGAACAATAAAACCGGCTAAAGGTGCCGCCAACCAAAAATAGCTAAGATGGCTCACATCTGCACCCATAGATTGGAATATTCTAGAGGTATTAGCATTTTGTAGAGCGTAACCTATTTGAACTCCCATAAACCCGAAGCTTAGGTTCCATATCTGCCAGAAAGATAGAGAAGGTTTTTTCATTAAATTTGTTAAAATTAGGTACTTATTGTATATTTGTTTTGCAAAACAAATTTTATAAATGTTATTCACAACTAAAATTTATTATTACCAAAGTGCTAAATTTTGAGGATGAATTGCATAAAATGGTAACCAAACTTAATGTAAGGATAAAACTTGTCAAATGTTATCTAACCTACTAAAAACCAATATAATAATACAATGTTTTGCAGTTGCACATGCTGTAGCTGTTATATTATTACGTTACTTTCATGTACCGGATGAGATTGTATTGACTCTTCTTACTTTAGGTATGATTGTATGGATTACAAGAATATATAATTTTCCTATTGATGTAGCTGCAATTCTTGCATTACTCAGTTGTTTTGCCGGGTTTTTCTTAGGAATTAAAGGGGCAGATCTAATAACATTACTCTCTCAAGGTTCTCTAACAAAATACTCAAATGTGATCACTACGTTTTTTGTGACGGAAATTCTTGGTTGGACGACATATTTTATAGTAAGAAAAAGAAATATTAATTAGACAATATTATGATTAGGAGTATAAGTAGAACAAAAAGTGGAAATAGTACGCTTAAATTGATATTTCTTGCTATGACTATTTTACTTCTTCGCATTTTCTATTTACAAGTATATCAAAATCTCTCAGATGATTACGGATATAATTTGTCGGATTATATTCATACAATTCTAACTGATTATACCTCATTAATTTCACTTATAATATTATGTTGCGCTACAATTCTACTTCTCACAAAAGCATTTAAATATGGTGAATATCCAATCAAAAGGGTGACACTTACTTTGCTTCTGATTGTATTTATATCTGCCATTGTAACAACTATTGCGTGTAGAAGTTTTATAATACCTGATATAACTAACTCCAAACCGCCAACACCTGAGTCGAGTAGTGTAGTCTTTGTTACATTTATGGCTTTGCTGATAATTAGTGGTGTATTTATTCTAACAATAGATCTATGGATTTATCTGATAAAATCCAAGAACGATCTAAATAAAGCCGATAGTAAAAATAGGTGGGTAGAATACAGATATACACAATTAAAAGGGCAATTAAACCCTCATTTTTTATTTAATTCACTCAATATATTAGACTATTTAGTGAATAATAAGCAAACGGACAGAGCAAGTGAGTTTATTAATAAGCTCGCAGGAGTTTACAGATATTTATTAAGCAAAGAGAATAGCCAACTTGTTACCTTAGAAGATGAAATATCATTTGTAAAAAAATATGTAGATCTATTACAAGAGCGTTTTACAACTGGTTTTGATGTTTATTACAATATTGATAACAAGGTTATTAGTGATTCTTCTAAATTGATTATTCCGTGCGGGTTGCAACTTTTGA
>CAZYQA010000204.1:0-4827 GCA_964649555.1 uncultured Muribaculaceae bacterium | reverse complement strand
CTTTAAATAAAAAAAGGGCAGCTAAAATAGCTACCCTTATATAATTAATAATTTATTAACTACGAAAGGAATCCAAGTAGGATACCGGCAGCTACAGCGCTACCAATAACTCCTGCTACGTTAGGACCCATAGCATGCATTAATAAATAGTTTCTCTTATCGTACTCTAAACCAACAGTGTTTGAAACCCTTGCAGAATCTGGAACCGCAGAAACACCTGCATTACCGATAAGTGGATTGATTTTATTACCCTCTTTAAGGAATAAGTTAAAGAATTTAACAAATAATACACCGCAAGTAGTTGCAATAACGAATGATAAAGCACCTAATAAGAAGATCTTAACAGAACCCCATACTAAGAATTTATCAGCTTGAGTAGAGCAACCTACAGTAACACCAATAAGGATAGTAACAACATCGATAAGTGGTCCACGAGCTGTCTCAGCTAATCTTCTTGTTACTCCTGACTCTTTTAATAAGTTACCAAAGAATAACATACCTAAAAGTGGAAGACCAGATGGAACGATGAATGCTGTAAGTAAGAATCCAATAACAGGGAATATTTTTTTCTCTGTTTGTGATACTGCACGTGGAGCTTTCATTTTGATAAGTCTCTCTTTATTAGATGTAAGCAATCTCATAATAGGAGGTTGGATAACTGGAACCAACGCCATATAAGAGTAAGCTGATACCGCAATTGCACCCATCAAATCCGGAGCAAGACGGCTTGATAAGAAGATTGCAGTAGGGCCGTCAGCACCACCGATGATACCAATCGCACCCGCTTCAGCAGGAGAGAAACCTAAAGCTAATGCTAAAGCATATGCTCCAAAGATACCAAACTGTGCAGCTGCACCGATTAACATTAATTTAGGGTTAGATATCAATGCAGAGAAGTCTGTCATTGCTCCAATTCCTAAGAAAATTAGTGGTGGGTAGAAACCTTTCTGTACACCTTGATACAGAATGTTAAGTACAGATCCCTCCTCATATACACCTACATTAAGACCTGGGAAAAGTGGAATATTTCCTATTACCATACCAAATCCGATTGGTACTAATAGAAGTGGTTCCCAGTCTTTCTTAATTGCTATGTAAACAAAGAACAAACCAACACATATCATTATTATGTGTCCAATTGTTGCATTTGCAAAACCGGTATATTGAAAGAACTGACCTAAATTTGATAATATATTAGCTTCCAGTATCATAATTAACCGATTATTACAAGAGGAGCTCCTTCAAGAACTGAATCCCCTTTGTTTACTTTAACACTTGTTACTGTACCATCACATGTAGCCTCAATAACATTTTCCATTTTCATAGCCTCAAGAATAAGCAATTTTTGACCTTTTTTAACTACATCACCCTCTTTGCAATTCATATCTAAAATTACACCAGGAAGTGGTGAAGTTATAGTTGTTCCACCTGCAGCAGCAGCTGGTTTGTTTACTTTAACTTGAGGAGCTGGAGCACTTGCAGCAGCGCTTCTAGCAGCTGGTTTTGAAACTACTGTAGTTTTCTTTAATGGTTTTTCAAATTCTACATTGAAAGGTGTACCATTAACTTCAACTGCAGCAACTGTATCATCAACGTCATTAATTGTTACGTTGTAATCGTTTCCGTTAATTTTTAATTTATATTCTTTCATTGGTATTTACTATTATTATTTTTTTACTTGAGGTGTCTCTCTTAAAGTGTAAATTTTTGAACTCCAAGGAGAGTAATGTTTTGGAACATTATTGATAGTAAGTATTGTATTCTCATGGTCATGAGCCTCTGTATCAATTTTATAAAGATGGAAAGCCATTGCAATTGCTGCATATACCTCGGCAGAAACTTCTCCCGATTTAAGAGCTTCTTCTTTACTAGTTGCACTTGTAGCCTCACCCCCTTGAGCCTCAATAGCTTTCTGAGCTGATTTTTTGATATGATAATTACCTGTATTTTTAAATACAATGAATAGTAATATCAAAGCTAAGAATACAACAGACATTGATGTAATAGCCATTACAATACCGATTGGATCAGTTTCTAATAACTCTAACGATTTAGAAGTACCTTCGTTAATATAGTTATTTGTGCTAGGTGTTACCTTTTCAAGTATCTCCCAACCACCGGCAGTAGTTTGTTGTGCCTCTTTTTGAGCAGCATTCATTGACTTCTTCATAAAGTGAATAGGCGCATGTGAACCTTCACCATCCATAGACCTACCATATGATTGATTATCTGGTAAAACAGGGATATCAACTTTGTCAATAATAGTTCTTCCATCGCTACTTACAAATAATACTTCTCCACCATTATTTAAATTAAAATTCAAATGGAATGTACCTCTGTTAGGTAAACTATCCGCAAAGAAAAGGATATGTTGACGAGGTCTTACTTTTGTCAAAACATCCCCTTTAGGGATCATGTATTTCTTTAAATTACTAGGATCGTCTGTAAGGTAGCAACCCGCTACATCAACAGTACCGTATGATGTATTGAAAAGTTCAATCCAACCACTTCTGTTGCCATAATCATCTATGTAACCATCTGTATTGGTTACAAGGATCTCATTAAGACGCATATCAGACATATTTTGTCCGAATATAGAAGTAGCGCTGAATAATAAAACTCCCAATAAGAATAATTTTGTTATTTTCTTCATCTTTATCTTGTTTTTTTATTATAAAGGAAGATTATCGTGTTTTTTAGGAGGATTTACCAATTTCTTAGTAGAAAGTTGTTGAAGCGCCCTAATGATACGGAAACGAGTGTTTCTTGGTTCGATAATATCATCTATATAACCATATTTAGCAGCATTGTAAGGATTAGCGAATGCATCTCTGTATTCTTTCTCTTTCTCTGCAGCAAAAGCAACAGGATCAGCAGCATCTTTCATTTCTTTACCATAAAGAACTTCGATAGCTCCTGAAGGACCCATTACAGCGATTTCAGCTGTTGGCCATGCGTAGTTGATATCACCTCTTAGGTGTTTAGAACTCATTACACAGTAAGCTCCACCATAAGATTTTCTTAAAGTAACAGTTACTTTAGGAACAGTAGCCTCACCATAAGCATAAAGAAGTTTAGCACCATGTAGGATAATTCCACCATACTCTTGTTGTGTACCAGGTAAGAAACCAGGAACGTCAACTAATGTAACGATTGGAATATTGAAAGCATCACAGAAACGTACAAATCTTGCAGCTTTTCTTGAAGCGTTGTTATCTAATACACCAGCTAAAACTTTTGGTTGGTTAGCAACGATACCAACAGATTGACCATTGAATCTTGCGAAACCTACTACAATATTTTTAGCGTAATCTTTATGAACCTCTAAGAATTTACCATCATCAACGATACCGCCAATAACTTCGTAAACATCATAAGGTTTGTTTGGATTGTCAGGGATAATGTCATTTAATGCATCATCAAGTCTGTCAATTGGATCTTCAGTTGGAACAAGTGGAGTCTCTTCTAAGTTGTTTTGAGGAACATAGCTTAATAAGTCTTTAATAACTTGGATACCATCTTCTTCAGTTTCAACTGCAAAGTGAGCAACACCACTCTTAGTAGCATGTACACTTGCACCACCTAATTCTTCTTGAGTTACAGTTTCTCCTGTTACAGATTTTACTACTTTAGGGCCTGTTAAGAACATATAACTTGTTCCTTTAGTCATAATGTTAAAGTCTGTTAGGGCTGGAGAGTAAACAGCACCACCTGCACATGGACCGAAAATTGCTGAAATTTGCGGAATAACTCCAGATGCAAGAATATTTCTTTGGAATATCTCAGTGTAACCTGCTAACGCATTAACACCCTCTTGAATACGAGCTCCACCAGAGTCATTAACACCAATTACAGGAGCACCCATTTTCATAGCTTGATCCATAATTTTGCAAATTTTCATTGCAAAACTTTCTGATAATGAACCACCGAAAACAGTGAAATCTTGTGCAAAAACGTAAACTAATCTACCGTCGATAGTACCGTAACCGGTTACAACGCCATCACCTAAGAATACGTTTTTCTCCATTCCAAAGTTAGTACAACGGTGGCTAACAAACATATCAAACTCCTCAAAGCTACCTTCGTCCAATAGCATATTGATTCTTTCACGAGCTGTATATTTGCCTTTTTCATGCTGAGCATCAATTCTTTTTTGACCTCCGCCCAAACGCGCTTTCTCACGTAGAGCAATAAGCGCTTTTACTTGTTCGAGTTGTTGACTCATTTTATATTATGATTAAGAAATTTTAGAAACTACTTTTTAGATGGATCTTCACAAAGCTCTGTTAAAACGCCTAATGTTGATTTTGGATGTAAGAAGGCGATATTTAATCCTTCAGCACCTTTTCTTGGAGCTTTATCAATAAGTTGAACTCCCTTTTCTGATATTTCAGTTAAAGCATTTTGAAGATCATTTGTTGCGAATGCAATATGGTGAACTCCTTCTCCCTTTTTCTCAATGAACTTAGCAATTGTTCCTTCAGGGCTTGTGCTTTCCAATAGTTCGATTTTTGTTTGTCCTATTTTGAAAAATGCTGTTTTAACCTTTTGGTCTGCAACCTCTTCGACTGCATAGCATTTAAGACCTAGTTTTTCTTCATAGTATGGTATTGCATCTTCTAGAGATTTTACAGCTATACCAATGTGTTCAATATGTGATAGTTCCATTGTTAGTTATAATTATGTTTTAATATTATATAAAAATATCACGCAAAATTAATAAATATTATACCTTTGCCAAAAAAAATAAATTTATTTAATTATATAATTCTTAGAAGATAAAAAATGAGATTAAAATTTAATAATTATTACCTTTTAATTATTTGG
>CAZYQA010000203.1:0-4847 GCA_964649555.1 uncultured Muribaculaceae bacterium | reverse complement strand
AACGTCACTACTTTAGTTATGACATTAATCTTTTCTATCGTGATGTAACAGATATGATACAAAAAGCTCTAACAAATCCAACGGATGATTTATATGGATATGAAAATATTGGAAAGGTATTAAGTACAGGTGTCGATCTTGATTTAAATTACAACTTTGCTAAAGAGTTATTTCTAAGTAGCACTTTTTCATACTTAGATGCTAGATTCAAGCTGCAATATGACGAACATGGCGGAGAATATATCTATTATAATGACAGACTTCGCAATATGCCTTATTTGACATTTAACATTAATGCTATGTGGCAAAAAGAAAATCTACTTCTGAAGGGTTCTACATTTAGTGTTACATACAATTTAGGATATGTTCATAAATTTTTCCGTAATTGGGAGAGTATTGGAGGTACAGGGAAAGCTATAATTCCAACACAATTAGTACACGATGTAGGGATTGCTTATATGTTTCCAAAGAGAAAAATTAGTTTAGGATTTGATGTGAAAAACATTCTAAATGAACAAGTTTTCGATAATTGGGCATTACAGAAATCCGGACGAGCATTTTATATAAAACTAACATATAATATTATTTAAGGATGATGAAAGAGAAAAATTATTATTGATAACAAGTAGTTTAAGTCTAGTAGCGTTCTGTAAAAAAAAGAGTAGAATCTTTTGAGCGGGACTTTATATAACAAAGTGAAAATATTTTAAAAAAAAATTAAAAAAAATGAGAACAAACATTTTTAATAAATTGCTATATGGATTAGCAATATCTGCAACACTTTTTAGTTGTGATAAAGAGATCCCGAACAACGGGAATCAAACAAACGAAGGAAGTTTTATCTTTAACGTAGTTGCGTCTATCGATCAACAAGGAAGTAGCTCTCCGACCTATTCTCAAGCACACACAGATCTGTCAACAGGTGAGATCTCTTTCAAGGGCGCTGGTTTTGAGGTGCCCGCTGTAAGAACAGCGAGAGTATACGCCTCAGAAAATGGACGAGTTCTTTACAATCTTAGCTATGGTGGAGGAACTCTACACAGATATGAGTTAGGTAAAGGAGCACACAACTATCTTCAAACCCATGAAATAAATGTTGCTCCATCTTTAGGAACAGCTTATCCACGTTGGACTAAAGTTAGTGAAGAGAATGCGTTAGTGCACAATGTCAATGCAAAAGAAAATATTTATGATGAAGCAACAGGTTTAGAGTATCAATACACTAAAGCGATTGCAAGTTTTGTTAATATAGACCTCTCAGATATGGGTATAATTAGCCAAAATGCGGTTGAGATACCTCGTAATATTCCAGTGTTACAGAAAGATAAATACCTTTATGTTTTCCGCATTGATGCTCCTGCAATACTAGATGGTAAGGCATATTATGGATTGGCAATGTCAAGAAAAAACCCTGAGAATACAGCAGAAAGTGACCCAAATTGGAATCGTATCTATCCTGCTACAACCTTAGTTGTAGATTACCCGTCAATGAAAAATCCTAGTTTGACTACACATAATACATCTAAGGGGTCAACTTATGGATACCGTTGTCCTGTTGCACACGTATACAACAATGCTATATATCAAATTGGAGATGATGGTCGCATGTTGAAACTTAAAGATGGAGTGTACGACAACTCTTATGATTTCAATATATCTACTGCACTAGGATTTGAGGTAGGAACACAAGGATGGTATAATATGGGAGATGGTATTGGTTACTGTTTCTTTGAAAAGCTTGATACAGAAGAGTGGGGAATTGCAAGGATTGACTTGAATAGCAAAACCGCTATTAAAATGAATGTTCCTGCTGGTTTGGATCTATTCTCTTACCAAATGGCAAAAGAGAAAGATGGGAAACTATACATGTCGTTAAATCCTGTTGGTAAAGATGGTAATATCTACATCTTTGACAAATCAAAAGCTGATGCAGATGGATTTACGAAAGGAGCAACATTGAAACACTTTGGCGGAGAATCAATGTATCTTGGTGTATTCTAAGAAATAAGCCAACTTTTCTTATTATAGCATAGGTTTCTCTGAAAAATCTTTGAGTGACCTATGCTTTTTTTAATAATATCAAGATGATACAAACTATTTTAGATTTTTTGGACTTCATGTTTAGACTTAGTCCATTTCTCGTATCGCTAATCATATATACTATACTAGCGATTGTTTTGACTAAAAATATAAGGAAACACGAAAAGAGTTATTATTTAGTCTTTGGAATTTTGAGTGCTGGGTATGCTCTACCTATGCTATTACGTATTTGTGGTATTGATATTCCTCGCGAATGGAGCATTACTACACTTCCACTAATGGACGAAATCGTTGGTGGTGAATTAGTTCACGCAGCATACTTTATACACCCTATGATTGTTATTATAATGTATATAGGAGCATTGGGTCTTAAAACACCTTATGTCGCTGGCTTAATGAGTATTCGTAAGCACCTATCTATAATTGTCGGTTTCCCTGTTGTAGCACATGCAATTAAGCGTGTTTTTTATACATTTCCAAACTCATGGGATTTCTTCGTGAATCATAGCGAATATATGGCAGAAAGAGGAGAGCGTATTAATAGTATGCTTGGTGCAGTGATCTCTAATATTGCACTTTTTGCAGGTATATTCATAACAGTTATATTTATTGTACTTTGGGTTACTTCATTCGGCTATTTTCAGAGAAAACTAAAACGCAAGACTTGGAAAAAAATACAACGGTTGGCATATCCACTCTATGCCTTATTGTTTATTCAAGCCTTCGGTTTGCATTTAAGTGGTCTGATTAACCACAATGCCTATATGAAGACTGAAAAAGCACAAATAGAACTAGTCGCGGAGCAAAAGGCTGAAATGGCTGAAATTGCAGAAAAAAAAGCACACTATGAATCTCGTGGTTGGACATACCGTCCAGAGCCTTTCTCATTTGCAAGTCTGGAGGTGCCACAACCTGTACGCAGATATTTTAATATGGCAGTATTACTTGCGGTTTACGGATCATATTTATTTTTTAGGATTCGTAAATCAAAACGAGATAGATTAAGAAAAATAGGAGTAAATAAGCCTTAGCTTACAATGACTGTGAATAGGTCCGCAAGATGTGCCCAAAGTGATAATAACGGATACGATATCATACTTTCACTCATCGGCGGACCATTAAATAAACCAAGCTAAAGTTTCTGCATTAGCTCTAAGATTATGCCATCAGGATCCTTAAAATAAACAGCCTTGCTTTTATCAAAACCATATTCTGTGAAATTGAAATACTGTGGTTCAGATAAGAACTCTACACCTTTAGCCTTTAATTCTTGGTACACTAAATCTATATCCTCCACATAAAAACATAATTCTGAGATAGAAGTTTTAAATAGGGAAGCTTGATCTTTTTGTTCTTTTGGTGATACGAATTGAATTAATTCTATAGGTGGGCAAGTTAATGATTCACTTCCAGAAAGATATGCTAGTTCCACTATACAATTTGTATAGTTAAATAATTTATCCGTAGAAGGTCCACTCATAGTTAAATGTCCTAGAAATTCCATTCCTAAAATATTTTTATAGAATTCGACAGAACGATTTAGGTCACTCACTGTAAGACCTATATGGGCTACATTTTTAATCATATTTTTTTATTTTTTACAAAATTACTTAGACGTCCGAATGAAAGTATTCCAGGAACTATAAAGAATAAAAGCGCTATTATTATAATGTAATCAGGAACACCTGCTAATCCTGTGGTATTACCATAAGAATGCATACCACTTAAAAGATAATTTACACCAAAGTATGTCATAAGAACAAACGTGATAGCCCACTGACTTCCTAGATTATATAAATAAATCGACTTAAAATAAGCTTTAGTATCTCCTTTTATTATTCTTTTTTCTTTAAACCAACGAGAGTGAAGTAGAATCGCATATACTACTGCAGTTATTAATGCCCAAGTCTCCTTAGGATCCCAGCTCCAATACCTTCCCCACGATTCATTTGCCCAAATAGCTCCTATAAAGATGCCTATTATCATTAGTACTAGTCCTATAATTTGAGACATCTCACTAATAATGCTTAAATGTTCTAAACGTGGTAATAACTTAGATTTATTCTCATCTTTTAGGAAAGCTATAATAAAAAGATTCGAAGTAGCTAACATACAACTAATACCTAGAAATCCGTATGAAGATATTAAACAAGCCACATGAGCCATAAGCCATGGAGACTTTAAGACAGGAACTAATGGGCTTATCTGTGGATCCATCCAACTTAAGCTAGATACAAAAAGTACTACACCAGCTAATATGGTAGATAAAGAAAAGGCTAGAAAATTCTTTTTTGAAAATAGAAAACCTCCTAAGACAGCAGTCCAGGATAAGAAAACCATAGTTTCATAAGAATTACTAAAAGGAGAATGTCCTGCTATATACCATCTCAGGCCTATTCCGAAAGTATGATATATAAAGGCTAATATAATAAGAGTTAGCATAAATCTTTTTAAATAGCTATGCCACCTTTCTTCCTTATAAAACAATAGGATAAATGAGAGTATTAGCATAAATGCTCCTACGATAAGATATATCTTTCTGGATGTATTAAATATATTAAGATTATTATATAGTATTTCTGCATCAAGCTTATTTTTAGATATTTTAGCAGCATGTGCTCTGTTAAGCACTTGATACTTTCTTAACTCTAAAAGTTTAGTATCAGCATTACTGAAATCTTGTGTCTTTATACCATCTCTTAAAGCTATAAGATAATCTTGAAATACAGATGTCTGTAGTATATCTAATAATCTATGCTCAAAAAGTTGATGTATAATATTAATTTTCTCATCTAATTTTAGAAGTT
>CAZYQA010000202.1:0-4864 GCA_964649555.1 uncultured Muribaculaceae bacterium | reverse complement strand
CAATAAAAATAATAATATAAACAATCCCCTGAGTAAGTAAAAAACAATTTAACAGAAGTACAATAAGCATCAGAAAAGGGGTAATAGTCCACCTCAACACTCTATGTGAAATATATTGAAAACTAAAGATCCCATATTTAAAGATATTTAACAATGGGAGCAACATAAATATAGATTGTAATCCCCCTGCTGCAATTCTCACTTTTCTTTTCCCCTCCTCTTCTAAATTTAAAGAAGTCCCCTCCATTGCATAAGCCTCTTTGCAATAAGCTATCCTTTTCCCTTTCATTACTATTCTCATGGATAATACAAAATCATCAAGTAATACCTTGGATGAAAGCTCCTCAAAAAGATTTTTTCTTATAGCAAATAGCTCCCCAGCTGCACCTGTCGCACTATATAATCTCCAATCAAGATCTTTTAGTAACGATTCATATTTCCAATAAACACCCTCGGTGGCTACTATCTCATTTTTATTGGAATTGATCTTCTCACCTCTAAAATTAAGGGATGCACTTACTCTCTTTTCTCCGGCCACACACCCCACTTGCTCATTGGAGAATTTATATACAATCTCTTTTAATGCCTCTATATTGAGTATGGTATTAGCATCGGAAAATATAACTATATCCGTATTCACATATTTTATTCCCCTATTAAAAGCTGCAGCCTTCCCTCCCCTCTTATTAATATGCTCTAATAATAGTTTAGGATATTTATTTTCTCGCTCTTTTATTATACTATTCAATATATTCACAGAATTATCATCAGACCCGTCTGTCACCCACAAAATTGTCAGCTTATCAGCAGGATAATCTAGCGCAAAGCTATTTTCACATTTGGGTTTTATCACATCCTGCTCATTATAAGCAGCTATAAATAGAGTGATTTCAGGTAATTGAGAATCATCCGGTAATGCTGCAGTATATTTACCACACAATAGCTCCTTAAATTTCACAAGTAGAAACAATAATATGCCATACCCTATATAAGTATAAAATATTACAAAGATTGCTATCCAAAATATTAAGATCAAAGTCATTAAATACTAATTAAGTTATATAGTTTTTTTACTGTGTTATCCCAACTATGGCTTTTTGCAAATGATATGCGCACATTAGTTTTATCCTCATCACTCTCAGCTAATGCCGCTGATATGCTTTCAATATATTCATCTGCATTTCTACAATTCCAGACATAATTATCAAACATCATCATACCCTCTGTCTTTGTAGCTATTACCTTTTTCCCCAGAGCTAAATATTCATCCACCTTTCTAGGATAATTTCCCTGAGTAATATCATTAACCTTCTGAGGGTTAAATGCAATATCAAAACAGCTTATATAACTGGGCATTAAAGATTGCTCTTTTAGCCCTAAAAAATATACATTAGGTAAATTATGCAGCTTATGCTCAGAGAAATGTTCATCCTCTTTTCCCACAAATACAAAAGAATATTGCGGCAATCTGAGTGCTATATCATAAATTAATTCCGCATCTAATCTTAAATTTGTCACCCATCCCGTATAACCAATTATTGGATGGGGAATAGCTACAATATCCTGTGGTTTAGTATATTCTTTCTTAGGATCATAATCTTTCAGTTCAACTCCTTGCCCAATATCAAAAGAATTTATATTATAACCTTTCACCATATTGGCCAGATATGCAGAATTGGCTGCCACTATATCATATTTTGCACATATTAATGGCTCCAGCCTCTTGGCATGTTTAGCCCAAAAAGGGGAAACCATATTATCTCTCCTATAATAAATACTAAACCGGGGCTTTAATATATCTATAGCATAAAAGCTCCTATATATATCATTATCCGTAAATAAAATATAATCTTTGAAACCCAGCTCCTTAATATATTTTTTTACAAATCCGAGTACTTTCTTAGTATTCAGATAATTAAAAAAATCAAACAATTTACCATCCGGTAACTTATTAATAGGCAAGATTGTGAATGGAATATCCAATATAAACAAACTCTCATTTATCTTTCTCAAAGGGTTCTTCTCACCCTTAATCACCTCTCTCCTATGCTGAATATCTTTATCTGTAAGATTATCTTTATACTTATATGTAGCATAATCCAATGGGGTATTAATATATAATACTCTATTATGTTTAGCTACTGTTTTTGCTATATCAATTGCATTTGAGCCAATTGATACATCCCATGGTTGAAGCCCTGTAAATATGAAATCCTTATTCTTTATCATACCACTACACCTTATCCCATTTTTTCGTATCAAAATTATACCTTTTAATCACACGCGCAGGATTACCTGCCACGACACTATATGATGGAATATCCTTGGTAACCACACTCCCGGCACCAATTACCACATGGGTACCTATCTTTACACCTTGGTTTATACAGCAGTTTCCTCCAATCCATACATCATCACTTATTATTGTTTTAACAGCTGTTACCCCTTGATCATCTATTGGAACACTAATATCCTCATAATTATGCACCAAGCCAGTTATTCTTGAGTTACTGCCTAATACCACCTTGCTCCCAATTTCTACAGGCCCTACCACCATAGTTCGTGAAAGAATCTTAGTAAAATCCCCAATTATAATATCTCCCATTCCATTGTTTATGATCGCATAGTCCTCAATCACACATCTATATCCCAATTGTATCTTTTTAGAAATCATTATATCTAACCGTGCCTTCCTCCTTATTATAGTTCCTTTCCCCTTTTTTATAAAAAATGGTATTACCAATATTCGCATCCATAATCTTGGCCTTGATGTATAAGGATGATTCATAAGAAATAGTAATAATTTCTTTAATTTGGGATTATTATCTAGCATAAATATTAATATTTAAATTCAAAATGTCTTCTTATATATATCAAGAACTCTTTTTGCAGTACTCAGCCATGAAAATTTTTCAACTCTCTCTAAACCTTTATTTATCAACTTTCTCCTGTAGGAATGGTCATTTTCAATCTTTAACAACGCATTTGCTATGTCAGAAATATTAAATGGATCAACCAACAAGGCAGCATCATTTGTTATTTCTGGAATAGCAGATGTATTCGAAGATATAACAGGCGTTCCACAAGCCATAGATTCAAGCAAAGGTATTCCAAAACTCTCTCTTAATGAAACATATAAAAACATCTCTGCACCTGAGTATATATATGGCAAATCACTATTCTTTATATATCCTGTCAATTTTATATAAGGCAATATCCAACTAATTTTATTATCCTCTAAAATCTTTAACACCTGCTCATTATTTATATCAGCAAGTAATAAAGGTAACTTTTGTTCAGAGCCTTTCAAATATTCAGCGTATGCTACCAACACCCTTGTTGTATTCTTTTTGGGATCTGTGTTTCCAAATGCGAAAATATATTTGGGAGAATTTATATAAGCTGATGTTACTTTTGAGAAATCAGCATGGTTTGTAAAATACTCACTATACGAATTATAAACAGTTACCACATTGTCCAATCCAAAAACACTTTCAATCCTCCCCTTCTCATAATCTGATACCGTAATTATTTTTTTGGATTTTTTCACCACTTGAGGTACAACTATTTTTCTATAATACCACCCCAGATTTTGATATAGAGATTTATTGGGATACTCCCTCTTTTCCATAAAGATAACATCATGCAAAGTGAGGATTAGGGGTATCTTAGATAGTATCGGAGCAGTATTTGAGGTGCAATGCAAAATATCCGCTTTGTATTTATTTACATATAAGGGTAAAACAATCTGCTCCCATATAGGGTAAACAAACGCAGGTAACTCTATAATTTTCATATTAGCAGAAGAGGATAAGCATTTATCACTCCCCGAAGCTACAAAAACAAAATATTCATTTTGCTTATCTTCATCTTGGAGTTTGCGCAGGATCTCTAAAATAACGAAATCCATTCCATGCTTATTCTCTCTAAATATCCTCTGAGCCTCAATTGCAATTCTCATTTATACCCCCTTTTCAGTATGAATAAATTTTTTATTTACACCTCTTAATCTAAATAAATTCAAGATCATCATTAATCCTATTAGTGGTAATTTATATAATGCTCTATATCCTTTCTTATCCAACATATTATCGGGAAAAGCAAAAGCAAAAGCAAATAATAGTGCTATAAATAGTAACCACCATTTTATAGATAGCCCAAAAGATATAATACTCATCAATGCAGCCATAAAGAATATACCGCCACCTAAGATTACCCTTGGTGGCATCATCCATTGAAAAATTTTATCAACCAAATCTAAATTCTTATCTGCAAGTGCGGATGGAAGTTTTCTAAACCCTAGTTTTATCGCACCCCATTGCGCAGCAAGCCATCTTCTTCTCTGATTATAAAATACTTTTGAGGATGAAACTTTCTCATCATAAACATAAGTATTATTAAGATAATCAATAAAAATCCCTTGCTCCAATAAGATTAATTCCAGCTCTTTGTCCTCTCCCGCACTACTTATATTCTTAAAATTATTTATAAACCATTTATAATCAAATGCCATCCCCGATCCTGAAAGAGCACTGCTAAGCCCCGAGCGAATATGTCCCATTCTAAAAATAGAATTATTAATCTCCTCACTTATAGTATCTAATATCGACATGGAATTATTATTATTCTTAGAAATACGATGAGCCTGTACAGCTAGTATCCCTTCGGCAAACACATCAGATAAATCGCTCAAAAATGAATTATCAACAATATTATCGGCATCCATAATAACAATATTATCATAAGATTTACTCCACGAAGATATATTCTTCAAAGCAAAGTTTATTGCATTTGCCTTAGTCTGCATCTGGTGAGGAGTGATCATCAATAATATTGGCTTTTGAGATAACTTTTGATTAGTTTT
>CAZYQA010000201.1:0-4884 GCA_964649555.1 uncultured Muribaculaceae bacterium | reverse complement strand
GTTTAATGAAATGGTATATACTATAAGGGTGGAGTCTTTTCCTTTGGTGATCACACTGTCAATAGTTGGTTTGTATTTAAGTGCTGTGCTCTTAATATGCTCTTTAAGCTGTTCGTTTAAGCTATTTAAATCATTGGTAGACTCCAAAAGCTTATCTTTTATATCATCTTCACAATAGTTTGCGGCTTTAGTGAAATCTGTTGATAGGTATGCATCCAAAAATTCTTGAGCAGTAGTTTTAGCTTTATCTTCATTTGACATTCCGCATGAAAATGCAATAAATGCTAGTGATGTAATAAGTGTATATTTAATATATTTCATATTATATGTTTTTATTCAAGTGTTACTATTGTTATTCCTGAGCCACCGTATCTTATATCTTCATCTTTGCATGAAACTACGCCGGGGATGGTTTTTATGAATTTTCGTATCTCCTCTTTTAGTATTCCATTCCCTTTACCATGTAGTATTTTTACCTCAGATACGCCTACCATTAACGCATCATCTATAAATCTTGTTGCGCTTTCAAGTGCTTCATTTAATCTTTGCCCCCTAATATCTATATTGGGCTTAAAATTGAGCTTCCTATCTTGTATGCTTTGGGAGTGGCTACTCATAGATTTAGGCTCGCTCTTTTTTGCGCTATTATATTCATTGTTGGAAATGCGCTCTATCCCATTCAAGGGGATTCGACTATTTATATTGCCCACTGCTACATTTGCCCAATCTTTTCCTATCTGGTTAATTTCTCCTATAAATCCGTTAGATTTTATCTTTACTTTGTCGCCTATTATTAAAGGCGTGTTGCTCTCTTTTTTTATTGGCTGGTTTTGATTAATTTGTTGTGCTTGTGGGGCTTCTCCTCTCTCTTTGCGCTCCTCTTTTCGTTTTTTTCTCTCCAATAGCTTCTCCATTTTGCTTGCAATCTTTTTATCTTGCTCGCTTTGAGTCTCTTTTTGTATTTTGGAGTTGAAATCGTTTAGCTCTTTTCTCGCTATTTTGGTCTTCTCTTTCTCTGCCTGTGCCTCTTTTATGGTTTTGATGGTGCTCTCAATCTTCTTGTTTGCTTCATTGAGGATTTGCTGCGCCTCTTTTTTTGCATCTGCAAGTATCTGCTTTTTGATAGCCTGAATATCAGATAATTCCTTCTGGTACTTTTCAGTTATGTTTTCAAGTGTCTTATCAGTATTTTTTATACGTATCAGCTTTGCATCTAGAGCTTTCCTATTTTTTGATATTTTTCTTAGCTGTTTTTCAATATCTACAAATTCGCTACCTGCTTTCTCCTCGGCTTTCTTAATTATCTGCTCCGGTAGTCCGATTTTTCTTGCAAGCTCAAATGCAAAAGAGTTGCCAGGAAGCCCTATTTCTAATTTATAGAGTGGTTGTATCTTCGCTACATCAAACAGCATTGCTCCATTTATTGTGGCATCGCTGGTATCTGCATAGAATTTAAGATTTGTATAGTGTGTTGTAATTACTCCATATGCTCCACGCCTCTCCATCTCGTTTAGTATTGCTTCTGCAATTGCTCCACCTGCTGTTGGCTCTGTACCGGCTCCAAATTCATCTATCAGGATAAGCGATTCATTATTTGCCTTCTGGAGTAGCTCTCTCATATTTGTAAGATGAGAGCTGTATGTACTTAAATCATTTTCAATTGATTGCTCATCTCCAATGTCGATAAATATTTCATCAAAAATCCTAAATTCAGAGATCTCTGATGCGGGAATTAATGCACCCCATTGGAACATATACTGTAAGATGCCGGTTGTTTTTAAGCATACCGATTTTCCCCCTGCATTGGGGCCTGATATTATAAGGATATGTTTTGATGGCGTGAGGGTGAGTGTAAGAGGGATTATCTCTTTGTTCTCTTTCTTGAGAGTTGCCTCTAGTATTGGATGCCTCCCTTTGATTATTTTTAGCTCATTATCTTTTGATAATATGGGTTTTCCAGCCTCCATTACAATTGCTGTAAGTGCTTTTGCTCTTATGAAATCCAGCTCTCCAATAAATCTTCCGGCATCTATAAGGTCATATAGGTATGGCCTTAAAAAATCTGTAAACTCCAATAATATTTTTTGTATTTCCCTTTGTTGTGCAAAATATAGCTCTTTCACTTGATTGTTTAGCTCCACAACCTCTATGGGCTCAATATATACTGTTTTTCCAGACGCTGATTCATCATATATATATCCTTGCAATTTCTTCTTATTTGCAGCATTTACCGGGATCAAAATTCTCCCCTCTCTCACAGATACCGAAGCATCTTCCTCGGCTATCCCTTCGGATTGTGCTTTTCTTAAGATTGCTTGTATCTTCCTTGATATTGAGCTCTCCTTCTCTCTCAGGCTTTTTCTTATTTTAAATAGATCATCCGATGCAGTGTCCTTTATCTCTCCATATTTATCTAGGATTAGTTCTATCCTCCTTGTGATTTCTGGATAAAACATGATAGGGGATGCCATCTCTTTTAGATTAGGATAATTTTCTTCTTTTGTGTTTTTGAAGAATTGGAGTATCCCTTTTATACTATCAAGCAGTGCCGCTAGTTTATTTAAATTTTCTAGGCTTATTACCGATGCTTCTCTCTCTAGCGGCTTTAAAAAATCTATCGTATCTATAAACCCTTTTGTTGGAAATGAGCTTTCAAACATACAAATAAGCCTCATCTCATCTGTAAGTATAAGCCTTTTCTCTATTGTAGTGGGGTTTTTTGATATTTTCTCTGTGTAAACCCTCTCTTTCGCATAATTTGTGGAGCATCTTAGAGCAATGCTATCCCTAATCTTTCCAAACTCTAGTTTTTGCTCTATTTTTTTATAATTATCCATTCTGTAATATATCTTCTTTTTTGCAAAGTTATAAAAAAGAGTAAATTTGTGGACAATTTTTATGTTATGTATTCTGCTGATTGGCTGACGGTATTTTTTTATATCTTATTTGTATTTATCTCTTATGCTATTGGGTCTGTTTCTACCTCAATAATATTGAGTAAATTGTTATATGGTAAAGATATTAGGGATTATGGCAGCAAGAATGCCGGAGCAAATAATATGCAGCGTGTTTTTGGTTGGAAAATGGGACTTCTTGTTCTTTTTTGTGATATTCTTAAAGGGGTAATTGCAGTTTGTTTAGTTTATTTTCTCCCTTTTAAACCGGAAACTAATGCATTTGTAGCTACTCAGATTGTATTTGGGCTCGCTGCGGTACTCGGGCATATTTTCCCTGTATTTCATAATTTTAAGGGGGGTAAAGGTGTAGCTACAATTTGTGGGGTATTATTGGCTATCCATCCTTTTTGTGTCTTGATATGTACAATTATATTCCTGATAGTTTTATCATTAACGCATTATGTTTCTGTTAGCGTAATTGCCGCGGTTACTTGTTTCCCTTTTTTAGTAAACTCTCTTTTTGCTTTATGGATAGCTCCAGAGGAGACACTCACTCTTAAAATATTCAGTATAGTAATGGGTGTGACAATCTGGCTCACTCATATAAGTAATATTAAAAGGTTGTGGAATGGGACGGAGGAGAAATTTATGTTAAAGGCTGCTGAGGAGCCTTATGTATAGTTACTTATAGCTGTTTTCTATTGCTAGCCTTAGTTCTGTGATTGAGTTTATTGTTTTTATCTCTCCATCTCTTACAAATGATATGTTTCCGGTCTCTTCAGAAACTACAACTGCTGTAGCATCAGTCTCTTCAGTTATTCCGGCAGCAGCTCTATGTCTCATCCCATAATTTGCGGGGATTTTAGGGTTTTCACTCATGGGTAGTGTACATCTTGCCGCTGTGATTCTATCTTTTTCAATTACTATTGCCCCGTCATGTAGGGGAGAGTTCTTAAAAAATAGATTTTCTATCAGCCTTCTGTTGATTAAAGCATCAATTCTATCACCTGTTTCAGTAATTGTTTCAAGCGATGAGAGGTGTCCCATAACTATGAGTGCCCCCGTTTTTGTTTCACTCATTTTTCTGCAGGCGTGTGTGATTTCATCCAAAGAGGTGAGATTGATTGAAGCGTTTTTACTACCAAGAACACGGTTTATAAAGCTATTATTGTGTTTTCTCCCTATGTATCGAGATCCTAAATGGAGTAAAAATCTTCTTATCTCTTGCTGGAATAGAATAATTAATGCTATAACTCCTACTCCCAGTACCTGCCCCATGATAGAGGAGAGGAGCTTCATATTTAGAGCAGTAACAATAATCCATGATATATATAGTATGATAATCCCTAAAAATATATTTATGGCGGCAGTACCCCTGATAAGTTTGTAAATTTGGAAAATCAACAGCCCTACAAGGATAATGTCAATGATATCAATTAATTGGATGTTTACTATATTGAACATATTTTTGCTTTGTTGCAAATGTAATAATTATTCCACATATCCCAATACAGCTACATATATTTTGCAATTGATGTTTTCTTTAAGAATTGAGGCACAGGCATCTAGAGTTGCTCCGGTTGTCATAACATCATCAATTAATAATAATGTGCAATCTTGTTCAATGTTTTTACTCCGGTTTATCTTAAAAGCGTTTCTTACATTATCCCACCTCTCTATCTTTCCTTTCTTTGTTTGAGTTTGAGTGATTTTCTGTCTGATTATAAGATCTGTTAGCATTTTAGGAGCTTTAAGGTTGTTATTTTTGTAGTATTTTATTATTCCTTTTCCTATTATCTCGGCTTGATTGTATCCCCGTTTGCGCTTTTTTAGTTTATGTAAGGGTATGGGGATAATATAGTCGGGTTGCTCTATATAATCGATTATTTTTCTTGCCAACAGCTCTCCAAGATAGATCCCTATACTTATATTATTATAATACTTCAGAGAATGTATCATGTTTCGATAATCGTTTATGTAATAAAAT
>CAZYQA010000200.1:0-4885 GCA_964649555.1 uncultured Muribaculaceae bacterium | reverse complement strand
TACTGCTGATATGATTGATCCTGAAGTTAAGAATATTGGCGAGGATATGTTGGCTCAGCGGAGTGGTCACAGGAAGTTTTCCAATGATGGAGTGCTCTCTTATGCGTTTTATGAGCCTATTACTCGTATAGGCTGGTCTGTTGGGACTGTCTCAACAGAAAGTAGCGTGATGGCAGAGTTTAATAGGATGACCCGAACGGTATTGATTATTGCCATTTGTGGACTGCTATTGATTTTTATTTTTACGGTTATTATTATCAGAAGCCTGACTCAGCCACTAAAGATATTCTCTAACTCAGCGTCTATAGTGGCTAGAGGCAATTTCGATACACCTATTCCGGAGATCCAAAGCAGAGATGAGATGTATGAACTTCGCAATTCATTTGTGAACATGCAACGCTCTTTAAAGGATTATATAACTGAACTTAAAGCAACAACAGCTACAAAAGAGCGCATTGAGAGTGAATTGGAAATTGCCAATCAAATCCAAATGGGAATGTTGCCGAAAGTGTTTCCTCAATTTCCGGAGCACAACTCTATCGATCTGTTTGCAAAGTTAACTCCTGCAAAAGAGGTTGGTGGTGATCTATATGACTTCTTCGTATTAGATAATAAATTATTTTTTACAGTTGGAGATGCTTCTGGAAAAGGAGTGCCTGCCTCGTTGCTGATGGCGGTGACGAGCTCTCTGTTTCGTTTTATTGCCTCTCACATGAGTGAGCCGGATAAGATACTGGAGAGCCTTAATAATGCTATTGCCGAGAATAATGAAGCCAATATGTTCATCACGCTTTTTGTAGGCGTGCTTGACCTCTCAACAGGTGAAATGGTTTACTCTAATGCAGGACATAATCCTCCGTTATTAGTCTCTGAGGGCAAAGAAGTTGAGTTTATAAATACTGAACCTAATTTAGCATTGGGCGTATTCTCTGGTATTGAATTTAAAAGTCAACAGATACATATCAATAGAGGAGATGCAATATTTTTATATAGCGATGGGTTGACCGAAGCGGAAAACAGAGACAAAGATCTATATTCAGATCAAAGACTTACAGATACACTTAAATATATGGATGCTACCATGTCTGCTCGAATGGTGATTGATTCAGTTGAGCAAAGTGTTATCGATTTTGTTCAAGGTAATGAACAGAGTGATGATCTGACAATGATGATGATAATATTTAAATAAAAAACAGTTATGACAAAAGAGTTGATAATAAAGAATGAGATTGCTGAGATTGATAATCTCGCTATTTTTATCGAAGAGCTCGGCAATGAATTTTCATTAGATCCTGCGTTGGTAATGAATCTTAATTTGGCTCTTGAAGAGGCCGTGTCAAACATTATTTTATATGCATACCCCCAAAAACTGGGCGAAACAATCTCTCTAAAAGCATCTAAAATTGGGAGCTCTATTATTTTTGCTATTTCGGATAATGGAGTTGAATTTGATCCTACAGTGCTGCCTGATGCAGATATAACACTCTCGGCTGAAGATAGAAATATAGGTGGTTTGGGTATATTCCTCATTCGTAAGATTATGGATGAAGTAAAGTATGAGCGCATAGAGGGTAAAAATGTACTCACAATTAAAAAAGATTTATAAATCAGTAAATAAGTATACCACAATGGATACAATTATAACAAAGCAAGATCCTAAGACAATAGTGACGATCAATGGACGTATTGACACGACCAATGCTAAAGATTTTGAGACGGCAATAAAGCCTTTACTTGTTGGTCTTAACAGAATAATTGAGGTTGATTGCACCAATCTGAGCTATATCAGCAGTTCTGGATTAAGAGTATTTTTGACCATGCAAAAGAGTATGATGGCAAATAAAGGTAAACTCACTCTTAAAAATATGAATGATGGAATTTTAGAAGTATTCAAAATGACTGGTTTTGCTTCAATCTTCACTATTGAATAACATAATATCAGATAAATGAAAAATATATTAATTATTGGTGCAAATGGATTTATCGGTTCAGCTCTGATCCAAAGGCTATCCATAATGCCGCAATACAATATTGTAGGTATTGATATTAATGATAATAATCTGATTGAATTAATCGGGAATGGCCTTGTGTTTCATAAATTGGATATTACTCAAAAGCGAAAAGAGGTAGAAAAGCTGATAGCAGAGAGTGATATTGTTATACCTCTGGTTGCAATAGCTAATCCGAGTTGTTATATAGAGACTCCATTGAAGGTTTTTGAATTGACCTTTGAGGAGAATCTTCATATTATTCGTTTATGTCATCAATATAAACGAAGAGTGATTGTTTTTTCAACTTCGGAGGTTTATGGTATGTGTGAGGATGATGTATTTGATGAGAGATTATCATCATTGGTATTGGGCCCTATCGAGAACCTACGCTGGATATACTCTGCATCTAAACAGCTGCTTGATCGAGTTGTTTATGCTTTGGGGCAAGAGGGTTTGAAATATACCATTATTCGGCCATTTAACTGGATAGGACCTTGTATGGATAGAGAAGATCTTGCAAATGGCAAAAAGGTACGATTATTACCCAATATTATTAATGCTCTTATAAAAGGGGAACCCGTTGTATTAGTTGATGGAGGGGAACAAAAGCGTTGCTTTATTGATATTAAAGATGCTGTGAATTGTTTAGTTAAAATCATAGATAATAGAGATAAAAAGTGTGATGAGAGAGTAATTAATATAGGAAGCATTGATAATGAATTATCCATTATTGAGTTTGCAGCTAAGGTTGTTAACTGCTTTGAAAATCACCCAATGCGTAATAATTTTCCTAAATTTGCAGGGTATAAACTATATGCCGGCAAAGAATATTATGGCTCGGGTTACCAGGATGTTAAATTAAGAAAACCTGCGATAGAAGCTGCGCTAGAGTGTTGTGAATGGAGAGCAACTAAATCGATAGATGGGGCAATAAAAGAAGCTGTTAATTACGCCATAAAGAATGAAATATGCCAGAATTAGATTTTTTACCATTTTCAAGCCCCAATATTACACAGCAAGATATTGACAGTGTTGTAAATGTACTAAGATCGGGGTGGATTACAACCGGTGCTATAAATAGAGATTTTGAGGAGCAGATCAAAGCATATATCGGTTGCAAGTATGTTGTATGCCTCAATTCTGAAACATCGCTAATGGAGTGCTTACTGCAAGCGTATGATATAGAAATTGGAGATGAGGTGATTACCCCCTCTATGACTTGGGTATCATTGCCTAATATGGTTGCACTCAGAGGAGCTAAACCTGTGTTTGTGGATTGTAACAGAGATACATTGATGATTAGTGCCGAAGAGGTTGAAAAACATATAACAGCGAGAACAAAGCTAATTGTCCCAGTCCATTTCGCAGGTGTACCATTTGATTTAGATGGTTTTATGGAGCTATCCAATAGATATAATATTCCTGTAATACAGGATGCTGCTCACGCTTGGGGTAGCAGCTATAAAGGATCACGAATAGGTAGCAGCGGTACGGCTATGTTTTCATTACATCCGATAAAAAACATAACTGCGGGCGAGGGTGGTGTATTGGTTACCGATGATGAGAGATTGGCTGCAAGAGTGAGAAGTTTGAAATTTCATGGACTGGGAGTAGATGCCTATGATAGAGCAACAAATCAACGTTCTGCGCAAGCAGTTGTGCTGGAACCGGGTTATAAAGCGAACCTTCCCGATATGTTGGCCGCATTGGGCTTATCACAATTAAAACGTCTTGATAAGATGAATGCCAAGCGTCTTTGGCTAAAAAAGCTATATGCTGATAAATTGAGAGGGGTATCTGAGGTTGAAATGTTACACGCTCCTGAATATGAGCATACCGACGCCTGTCATCTTTTGATAATAAGAGTATTAAAAGGGAGTCGTGATAAATTTATCGATTCATTGAAAACCTCCGGAATTGGCACAGGAATACATTTTAGAGCCGTACACACACAACCGTTCTATAGAACAAATTATTCCGAATATAATCAGATACTCCCAAATACAACATGGAATTCAGAACGCATTTGTTCTCTTCCGCTTTTTGTTGATATGAATGATGATGATGTTGAACGTGTGGTAAATGCTATAAAAAATACTATATGAATGCACACCCTTTAAATTCGTTTATCCACTGCCCACATTGCGGATGCAGTAAGTTTATAATATCTACCAATCGTTCAAAGAGGTGCTTGGAATGCAATTTTGAGTATTTTGCCAATATAGCCTCCTGTGTTGCTATTATCATAACAGATCAAAGTGGCAATATATTACTTATAAAGCGTAGAATGGAGCCATCTAAAGGGTTGATTGACTTTCCTGGAGGATTTGTGGAAATTGGAGAATCACTCAATGAGGCTGCCGCCAGAGAGCTGTTTGAGGAGACAGGTGTTATTGTTCTGCCTGAAGATATGTCGTATTTTATTTCTCTGCCAGATTCTTATATATACTCGTCTGTTAGTGTCCCTGTTATGACAACCTTTTTTAAAGCTAAAGTGGATACCTTGGATTCGCTTTCGGCAGGTGATGATGCTGACGAATGTTTGGTAGCCGATATTGATTCGATAGATGTTGGAGAGTTTGCATTTGCATCCTCTGCTGAGGCGTTCAATAGACTTAAGTAGCGGTTACTCTATAATAACTGTTATTCTACAAATGCCAATCAATCTATCATAGTGAAACTCTTTTGACATATTCTTGAGGATAGATAATTCCAACTCATCTTCATTGATCTGTTTAAATATAAGAGAGCTCAACAGTTGGTTAATATTTGTTCTATTATCCGCAAATTTAATCTGACATTCAATTGTTTTGTTCTCATGTATGATGATCTTTAGATATGCATAATGTTGTTTGTTTTTAGCATTAGGCATTCTCTGCTGAAAGATAAGAAAG
>CAZYQA010000199.1:0-4908 GCA_964649555.1 uncultured Muribaculaceae bacterium | reverse complement strand
TATAAATTATTTCTATATCATAATTGCAGCAATCAATTTCCTTAAAAGGATTTTTATCCATTCCCCAGCCTGCAAAAAATATAATTAGATTATCCATGTCTTATCCTTTAAAAGCGTTGATTAATTGATCAATATCGTCCTCTGTTAGCGCAGCTGTAAGAGATATTCTTATAGCACTCTCTCCATGTGGTACGGTAGGAGGGCGTACAGGGAGAGCATATATACCTTTAGCTTTGAGCCTTTGAGATAAATCCAGAGCCATTTTAGGGTCTCCTGTTATATAATTTAGAATCTGAGAACCATTATTACTATCAATTTCAAGAGCTTCTCCTATTTTTTTTGAATATTGTTTTATTCTCTCTCTATGAGCATTAAAGCTATCCAATCTATTTATTATATATTTACTCCACTCTATATTTATAGATGGGAGAGTAGTTGAGAATATCAGAGGCCGCATCTTATTTATAAGATAGTTTCTGATAATGTTGTTGCATACTACAAAAGCACCAACAGAAGAGATCGCTTTACCGAAAGTTGCTACATATAAATCTATTGAATCTAATAAGTTTAGCTCATCGGCCAGTCCCAATCCGTTCTTACCCAACACTCCGAATGAGTGCGCTTCATCCAGATATATTAATACATTCTCGTACTTATTCTTTAGCTCAACTATCTCTTTTAATAATGCACGATCACCCCTCATGCTGAATATTCCTTCTGTTACAACAAATATTTTAGAGTAGTTATTATGCTCTTTATCTAGGATTCTGCTAAGATGATTGATGTCGTTATGCTTAAATCTTTCAAATTTGCATTCCGAAAGTTTTATCCCATCAATAATACTTGCGTGTACTAATTTATCGGCAACAATAAGAGAGTTTTTATCTGTTAATGCCGGTAAGATACCATTGTTAGCATGGTATCCGCTATTGAAAATCAATGCACTTTCTTTGGAAAATTTATTTGCAAGTAAATTTTCCAATTTTATGTAAGAGCTGCTATTGCCTGTTAGTAGCCTTGAAGAGGCTGAACTGAGCAATGGAAAATGGGTATCAAGAGAGCCTATCTCTTTTAAGAAATCTTCTTTTATATCCACCTCCTCAAAAATTCCCAGGTAATCGTTGGAGGAAAAATTAAGATATTTATTATTATCCTCAATTATAAATTTTCCATGAGCTTGAATATTAGGAATATTTCTCAACATACCATTTGAATGCAAATTATCAAGCTCATTTTTATAATGATCAAACAGGTTGTTGTTCATAATCTTTAATTGTTTTTATCATTTGTTTACAAAGAAACTTCAGTTGCTCATCTGTAATAATAAAAGGGGGCATTGTATATATCAATTTGCCAAAAGGTCTTATCCAGATACCATTCTCTACAAAAAGAGGTTGAATTTTTCTCATATCAACAGCCTCCTTCATCTCTATCACACCTATCGCGCCCTTTACCCTAATGGTATTTACAGATTTAATTTTAGTTGCCTCTTGGAGTTCCTGTTTGAGTATCGATTCTATTTCTGCAATTCTTGGAAGCTCTCTATCTTGGATATACTCTTCTTTAAGAATTTTGATAGATTCACATGCAACCGCGCAGGCCAAAGGGTTACCCATAAATGTTGGTCCGTGCATGAACACTCCAGGAGATGTACTACATATAGTGTTTGCAACCTCTTCATTACAGATAGTAGCTGCTAATGTCATATATCCTCCTGTGATTGCTTTGCCAAGAGTTATGATATCGGGTAGAGTATATGCGCCGTTTTCAAGAGTATGTTCAAGTGCGAATATTTTTCCTGTACGCCCAAAGCCTGTTGCTATTTCATCAAAGATTAATAATATATTATGTTTTACACACAATTTCTTTAATTCGATAAGATATTTTGGGGAATAAAATCTCATTCCACCTGCTCCCTGAACTATCGGTTCAATGATAAATGCAGCTATATTATTACCCTCTTTAGAAAATAATTTTTCTATATTGGAGATTTGATCATCTATATTCGAATCATCAGGTGCATCTACAAAATAATTAATAGGGAGTGACGAGCCAAACAATCCGTGCATTCCATTTACAGGATCACATACACTCATTGCATTCCAAGTATCGCCATGATATCCGTTTCTTGCTGTTGCAAATTTTGTTTTATTGCAACTTTCTCCCTCTTTTGCTTTCCAGTATTGAATAGCCATTTTCATAGCCACCTCTACCGAAACGCTCCCCGAATCTGCAAAAAATATTTTAGATAAATCTTCACTACTGTTGTTTTTTGGAAGCAAATCAAGTATGAGTGATGCCAATTCTTGTGCAGGCTGGTGTGTAAGTCCGCCAAACATAATATGGCTCATTTTACTTATCTGCTCATTTGCGGCGCGGTTCAATCTTGGGTGATTATACCCGTGGACAGCTGCCCACCAACTACTCATTCCATCTATTAGCTCTTTATCTTGGAGCTTTATCTTAGCACCTTTTGCACTTTCAACAAAAAAAACCGGAGAGGGATTACTCACTGATGAATATGGGTGCCAAATTTTTTCTTCTATGTTATTGATTGTCATAAGGGTTCTCTCCTCTCCAGTTAAAATTGTATCCTGCTTCTGTAAACATCTTTATATCTTCCTCAGCTCCAGAGCCAAGTGTTGTAAGCATATCTCCCATAATAGCTGAATTAACCCCTATATATAGTGCTTTCTTTTGCACCTCTTTGCTCAAAAGTGCTCTGCCTCCTGCAAATCTTAGAAATGCTTTAGGGTTTATTATTCTGAATAGTGCAATTGTTGTTAATATCTCCTCCTCTGTAAGTGGCTTTGCATTTTCAAGGGGAGTTCCCGGTATGGGGTGAAGAATATTTATGGGTATAGATAGCACGCCATTATCTCTTAAAAAAGTGGCCATCTCAATCCTTTGCTCTAAGGTTTCACCCATTCCGATTATTCCTCCCGAACATATTGTCATTCCAACCTCTCTGGCAGCTTTTATAGTATTCATTTTATCCTCTAATGTGTGTGTGGTACAAAGATTATGGAAGTTTGAGGGAGAAGTTTCTATGTTGCAATGATATCTTGTTACCCCTGCATCAAAAAGTTTTTGCATATCCTCTTTGTCGAGTAGTCCTAGCGATACACAAGGTATCACATCTTTAGGGAGTGCTTTTATAATATCGCATGCTTGCTCAACTTCTGCTTTGGAAACTCTTCTTCCACTCGCAACAAGAGAGAATCTTTTGATCCCTTGTTTAGCATTATGTGTCGCCTCTTTAATTGCCTTTTCGGCATCGATAAAGGGGTATTTGTCAATATTGCATTTGCTATATAAAGATTGTGAGCACCATTTGCAATCTTCAGGGCAATTACCCGATTTTGCATTGATGATTGAACAACTGTCAAATTTATCGCCTAAATATTTTTTTGTTATCTGGTGTGCTGCTTCGTATAATGGATTCATAATATGTACAATTGCCCAAGTGTAATTTCTACACTCAGGATTTTATGGGTTAAACAATGTGATTTATTATTAATTAGCTAAAAGCTCATTAATCAAAACATCGTTAGCCGATAATATTTCGTCCATTGATTTTTTTTGAAGAGATAGATGCGAGCCATTAGGGACAATAATCTCTAATGTATTGGTTTTAGGGAGTAGCTTGTCTACAATTCCTTTTACTAGAACACCTATGCTTATGTTTTTTTTGATACCTACAAATACGGCAAAAGGCTTTCTACTCCACCTGGTAAAGCGGATAGAAACACGTTTGATATTAAATCTTCTGCCGTTAAACATTGCCTGTTTTTGAGTTTGCAAAGATAATATCTTTTATGTATTTTTGCGAGTTATTAAAAAGAATTTATGAGCGACAATAGTTTAGTTTCAAAGATAGATGGTCTTAAAGAGAAGTTTGTAAAACTTCAAGAGCAGATTTCAGACCCTGCATTAATGAACGATATGAAAAAATATGTTCAACTCAATAAAGAATATAAAGAGTTAGAGCCTATTGTTCAAACAGGTGCAAAATATGCTAAAATGGTTGAGGATTATAATAATGCTAAAGAAATTTTGCAAATTGAGAAAGATGAAGAGTTGAGAGAGATGGCAAAAGAGGAGATAGCTGTTTTAGATGAAGTATTACCTCAAATGGAAGAGGAAATAAAGATTCTACTTATACCAGCCGATCCGCAAGATAGTAAAAATGCTATTATCGAGATCAGAGGTGGAGCAGGTGGAGATGAGGCATCTATTTTCGCTGGTGATTTGTTCAGAATGTACACCAAATATATTGAGAGAAAAGGTTGGAAAATGGAAGTTACCAGCCAAAGTGAAGGTACATCTGGTGGCTTTAAAGAGGTAATCATTAAAGTTTTTGGCGATGGGGTTTATGGAGTTCTTAAATATGAATCGGGAGTGCACCGTGTGCAACGTGTGCCTCAAACCGAAACTCAAGGACGTGTACATACATCTGCCGCTTCTGTTGCAGTATTGCCCGAAGCAGATGAGTTCGATATTGAGCTAAACGAAAAAGATATTCGTAAAGATACTTTCTGTTCATCAGGCCCGGGAGGACAATCTGTAAATACTACATATTCGGCAATCAGGCTTACCCACATCCCTTCAGGATTAGTAGTTCAATGCCAAGATGAAAAGAGCCAGTTGAAAAATTACGATAAAGCTCTCCAAGAGTTGAGAACTCGTCTATATAATTTAGAGTATGATAAATACTTGAGTGAGATCTCTGCAAAACGTAAAACAATGGTTTCTACCGGAGACAGATCTGCAAAAATCAGAACTTATAACTACCCACAATCCCGCGTAACCGATCACCGTATTAACTGGACAATGTACAACTTGCCTGTTTTTATGGATGGTGCTATTCAAGAGGTGATTGATCAGTTGCAGATTGCGGAGAATGCA
>CAZYQA010000198.1:0-4934 GCA_964649555.1 uncultured Muribaculaceae bacterium | reverse complement strand
TATTGGAAATAGTATTCCCAAGTAGGTGTGGTATTAGATTGCAAATATATAAAAAAGTGGGTGTTTAACAATAGCGCTAAACACCCACTTCTTAATATAGTATTCGCAATTATTTTTTTGCGAAAAATTCTTTAACATCGTTAACATGAACCATCTCTTCATTGAACATGTAAGATCCGGTTCTTTCCGATTTTACCATACGGATACATTTTACTCTGTTTCTCAACTGAGATTTATCGCCTGTAAAAGAGGCTACCGCTTTCTTTGCAATTTCTTAATCCTTTTTTAAAAATTATTTAATCTCGCGGTGCAAAGTAACTTTCTTTAAATAAGGGTTGTACTTTTTACGCTCTAATCTTTGAGTTGTGTTCTTTTTATTTTTAGTGGTAATATACCTAGACATACCTGGTACTCCACTTTCTCTTTGTTCAGTACACTCTAGTATAACTTGAACTCTGTTACCTTTTTTTGCCATATCTAACTATATTATACTAAATTAATTAAACCTTTTGCTTGAGCAGATTTCAAAGAAGCTGATAAACCGTTTTTGTTGATAGTTCTAATTCCGGCAGCAGATACCTTCAATGTAATAAATCTATTTTCTTCTTCACACCAGAATTTTTTGACTCTCAAATTTGGTGCGAATTCGCGTTTTGTACGACGCTTAGAATGTGAGACATTGTTCCCAATCATTCTTTTCTTTCCGGTAATTTGACAAACTCTTGCCATTTCGTATATGATATTTTATAATTATTCTAAATTTAAGGATGCAAATATCCTATTTTTTTTTCAATTAAACAAATTTTAGACAAACTTAAACAACCTGTTCCATCTTATATTAGAAGGGAATGACTTGTACTTATCTGTAGAAAACCAAACTATAGATGGTGTACCTACTACATGGTCTTCCGGAACAAATCCCCAATAACGGGAATCCAAAGAATTATGTCTGTTATCACCCATCATAAAATAGTAGTCTTGCTTAAATGTATATTTATCCTCTTTGTTACCATTAATAAATATCTCATCCCCTTTTACTTCAAGTTTATTCTTCTCATAAGAAGTAATAATTCTCTCGTATAAAGGAAGATTATCTATAGTAAGAGTCACAGACTCTCCCTTTTTAGGTACCCAAAGTGGGCCATAATTATCTCTTGTCCATTCAAACTTCTCCGAATAAGGGAAAAGCATTAATGGTGAATCCGGATAATCAGGTGGATAAACATCCACATTTTGTCTAACCTCTACAATATTTCCTAAATTGCTTATTGTTTCCAATTCGCTTTCTGTCAAAGGTAGTTTAGGATAACCTGGTAAAGATGCATCATAATATATCTCCCCCATATTCATTCCCATCCCCTGCAAAACCTTAGGATTTATTGCAGTTCCATTTGTATAAACGGTATATGTATTTTGAATCCCTTCAAACTTTGGCTGGGCTTCACCATTTACAAAGACATCACCGTTGATTACGCTTAAAGTATCTCCTGCAATAGCTACACACCTTTTTACATAATTGTCTTTTTTGTCATTAGGTCTTACTATGATAGGGCCATACATCTTTTGAGTATAATCTCTACCATTAAGCCTAACGTGTGTGTAATAATCATCTTGTGGAATAGCTTTAAGTACAGTGTCACCGTGAGGAAACGCAAAAACAACAATATCATCCCTTTTTAGAGAAGAAAGACCTCTTAAACGTCTATAATCGTTTTTGATTAATTCCGAATAAGACTTACCTCCTGTTACAGGCATCACATTATGTACCAAAGGGAACGATAACGGAGTCTCAGGGACTTTAGGACCATACTTAATTTTACTAACAAATAGATAATCCCCTACAAGAAGAGTTTTCTCCATCGAAGAAGTTGGTATCATATAAGCTTCAAAAAAGAATGTCCTGATAAATGTTGCAGCTATCAAGGCAAATACCAAAGCATCAACCCATTCAACAACCGCATTTCTTTTGCTTTTTCCATCTTTGGATCTCTTTTTCCAAAATGTCCAGTTAACCTTTTTAGTTATATAGGCATCAAAAATTATCACTAAGCCCAAAAGCCACCAATAATTTCCAAGCCATATAACCCAAAGGAGATATAATCCCCCCCAAAGAGAAAACTTAAACCATTTATTTCGAAGAAATCCTATATTCACTTGTGGCTATTTTACAGAGTTAATAATTGCCTCAAATGCTTGAGGATTATTCATTGCTAAATCAGCTAAAACTTTACGGTTCAAACCTACATTGTTTTTTGCTAATTTACCTATAAATTGAGAATAATTCATACCGTGCATACGAGCTGCTGCATTGATTCTTTGAATCCATAAAGCACGGAAATTTCTTTTCTTGGTCTTACGATCTCTATAGGCATAAGTTAAACCTTTTTCGTAAGTGTTTTTGGCAACTGTCCAAACATTTGCTCTGGCAAGGAAGTTACCTTTGGTCTGTTTGAGAATTTTTTTGCGGCGAGCTCTTGAAGCTACCGAATTTACCGATCTTGGCATACTTTTAAAAGTTTTATGAATGTTAGCGCTCTATTTATAAGAATCTTTCTTTGCTAATCATTCCGTTAATAAATAAATTAAGCTAAAATTAGAGCTTTTACTCTCTTCTCATCCGGTGTTGCTACCAAACCAGAATAAGTAAGGTTTCTTTTTTGCTTAGTTGTTTTTTTAGTCAAAATGTGACTTTTGAAAGCGTGCTTTCTCTTAATTTTACCCGATCCGGTAAGCTTAAAGCGCTTTTTGGCACCGGAATTGGTCTTCATTTTAGGCATTGCTAATACTTTTTATGGTTAATAAAATTATTTCTTTTTACTAGGAGCAATCATCATAATCATTCTTTTACCCTCTAATTTAGGCATTTGCTCCGCTTTTCCGTAATCCTCTAACTCTACTGCAAATCTAAACAAAAGCTTTTCGCCTTGCTCTTTGAATAGGATAGATCTACCTTTAAAGAACACATAAGCTTTCACTTTTGCACCCTCTTCAAGGAAGCTTTGCGCATGTTTCAATTTAAATTGAAAATCATGCTCATCTGTATTTGGACCAAATCTAATCTCCTTAATTACAACCTTACTCGCATTTGCTTTCAGCTCTTTAGCTTTCTTCTTTTGCTGATACAAGAATTTCTGATAATCAGTAACTCTACAAACAGGTGGCTCAGCATTAGGAGAGATTTCAACTAAATCTAATTCAAGATCAGAAGCCATCTTAAGAGCTTCTTGTAAAGAAAACACCCCTTGAGCAGGAATATTTTCACCTACTACTCTCACTTGAGGTGCCGTAATCTCTTCATTTATTCTCGGCCCATCATCTTTCTTTTGTTGCCCTCTGAAATTTCTATTATTATTTCCACTCGGTCTTGGACCACCACTAGGTCTAAATCCGCCAGGGCGAGGTTTAAAAGGTGTTGCGATAAATTTGTCCTCCAAAAAAATTGTTTAACTACTATTTTATTCTTTATTATGCTCTAGTTGAGCATTAATTTCATTTTTTATCAATTGAGCAAAATCTTCTATACTCATAGAGCCTAGATCTTCACCCCCTTGTTTACGCACAGAAACAGAGTTCAAAGAGGCCTCTTTCTCACCTACAATTAGCTGATAAGGCATTCTCTTTAACTCATTCTCACGTATTTTCTTTCCTATTGTCTCATTCCTATCGTCAATAGAGGCGCGAATATCGTAATTATTTAGCAAATTACAAACTTTTTTTGCAAAATCGTTATATTTTTCACTTACAGGTAATACGACAACTTGATCAGGGGCTAGCCACAATGGGAACTTACCGCCTGTATGCTCAATAAGAACAGCCACAAATCTTTCCATTGAGCCAAAAGGTGCTCTATGGATCATAATAGGCCTATACTTTTTATCATCAGCTCCGGTATATTCCAACTCAAATCTTTCAGGTAAATTGTAATCTACTTGGATAGTACCCAATTGCCATTTTCTTCCAATAGCATCTTTCACCATAAAATCTAGTTTAGGGCCATAAAATGCAGCCTCACCTGTCTCAACAACAGTATTTAAGCCTTTTTCTGCACAAGCCTCAACAATTGCACTTTCAGCTTTTTCCCAATTCTCATCAGAGCCAATATACTTTTCAGTATTAGAAGGATCGCGTAAAGAGATTTGAGCAGTATAATTATCAAAACTCAAAGTTTTGAAAATATATAATACAATATCAATAACTTTACAGAACTCCTCTTTTAACTGATCAGGCCTTACGAAAATATGCGCATCATCCTGAGTAAACCCTCTCACTCTTGTAAGCCCATGTAACTCTCCACTTTGCTCATATCTATAAACCGTACCAAACTCTGCAAGCCTTAAAGGAAGATCCTTATAAGAGCGTGGTTTAGTTTTATAAATCTCACAATGGTGAGGGCAGTTCATCGGTTTTAATAAGAACTCTTCACCCTCTGCAGGAGTGTGAATAGGCTGGAACGAATCTGCGCCGTATTTAGCATAGTGCCCAGAAGTCACATATAACTCTTTTTGCCCGATATGCGGAGTAATCACAGGTAAGTAACCATGTTGTTTTTGCACAGTTTTCAAGAAATTCTCTAATTTCTCTCTCAAAGAAGCACCCCTAGGCAACCATAAAGGTAAACCCTGCCCTACTCTTTGTGAAAAAGCAAATAACTCCAACTCTTTACCCAATTTTCTATGATCTCTTTTTTTAGCCTCCTCAAGCATAGCAAGATAATCATCTAAAAGAGATTTCTTAGGGAAGGTAACACCATAAATACGTGTCAACATTTTATTTTTCTCGTTACCTCTCCAATAAGCACCTGCAATAGATGTTAATTTAACAGCTTTGATAACGGAAGTATCAATAATATGAGGTCCTCTACACAAATCAGTAAAATTACCATTAGTATAGAAAGTAATAGTGCCATCTTCTAAATCTTTAATAAGATCACATTT
>CAZYQA010000197.1:0-4944 GCA_964649555.1 uncultured Muribaculaceae bacterium | reverse complement strand
TCTCATATTTTGGGCGGCTATTAAACATATTGTTTACAAAGAAAGAGGCTGTAAGAAAACTTCCAATTTCCTTAGATAACATAAAATTAAACAATACTGTAGGTTGATATGTCTCTGCAATAAATCTATTATCATTAAGAGATGGGAATAGATAAGCAAATTCAGGATCATCTTTTTTAGCAGGATCAAAATCATAAACTTTACCATCAATACGAGAAATATATTTCTCAAACATAGTATCGTTTCCATACTCATTCCAAATTTTAGTTTTCCAATTTACCTGAGCTGTAACAGTAAACAAGAATCCAATCTTAGGTATATTATGAGAAATTCTAATTGTTGTATTAAAATTTTCTCTACAAGATGTCGTTTTGCCTTGCTCATACACACCAATATTACGCTCCAAGTTATTTAGGTTGGAACTTGTACTGAAAGAGTGACTCATATCTTTTGTAGATGTTTTCATCCAGGCACCATTTATATAGAATGATGTCCTTATAGATCTTATTCTACCGAAATCTATCTCGTACTCTAATCCTTTATTATCAATATTAATTGTATTTAAGGGCTTGCTATAGCTTGCAAAGACATTATATCTTTGATCTAATTCCAATTGATAAATTCCGCCTGGAACTTTAGAAGCTAATTTATATGTTTCATAAGGGATAAGATTAAAACAATCAAGATCTCTTCCAAATGTATAACCATTCTTCATTTTCTCCTGATATGCAGTAGCTGAAATCTTTACTCTACTTATTCTTAAATCAAACCCAGCTTCATATTTAGTATTTTTAGCAATCTCAAGATCCTTGTTCTCAGTATCAAATACTCTTGTTGTACACATAAATAATTGATCACTTTCAGGTATCAAACTTGAACCAAGATTATTAAAATTAACATAATCAAAATATGCTCTATCTGGATATAAATATAAAGATGTAGGAGCTTTAGCAAAAATACCATAGCCACCCCTGATAGTGAATATATCTGGGAAAATATCTATTGAAGCATTTACCCTTGGAGCGATTACAGTTTTGCCATTAACATAGTCAAACCTTGCACCTGCTGTTACATTAAATTCTCTTTTGCCATCTATTACCCAATTGAAATAATCTTGCACATAAATACCTAATTGGTTTACAAATGGGACATCACTAAATGCTCTCGGACGATATGCTGAAGCATTACCTGTCCTTTGTGGAGGAAAATTAAGATCATAAACAATACCTTTACCATTATTTCCATCCAACTTATAATCTATTCCGACTAATATTCTATTAGAGATGCCATTTTCCCATCTCTTCATAAAATTAGCATTTATTTTTCCAAAGAAGTTAATCTCTTTTCCATAAATATCATATTTTGAAAAGTATTCATTAGGCAAATATGTTGCATAATAATTATTCTCACCGGGAACAATGTTTGTAATCTTGTTACCATTATTATCAAATAAATCTTGCCCAGGTTTGTTTGACAAAACTCCACCGTCAGTCATTGACATAGAATATGCTGCAAAGGCATTACCTAATAATTCTTCATTATGAGATTTCTTATCTTTATAAGAGAATTGGAAGCTATATCGAATACTATTTAGCCATTGATTCCCACTAAGGTTATAAACTCCATTCGTATTTAGTCTAAAACCAATATCTCTTGCACTTGTAGATAATTGATTTCTTATATCATCCGGATTTTTGTCTCTTTTATCTAATCCATAAGATAAGTCTAAAGATGTATTTGTAGACAATTTATCAAAGAATGTTTTAGAATATAATGCTTTAAAATTGAAGTTCTGATAATAAACATAAGCTTCTGTCTGGCTTCTATTACTATAAGAATAATCCCCACTAACATTAAGTGATCCTTTATTTTTACCCAATTCCATACCCTTCATCGCAGAAACTTGATATGTATATGGATTAGTTTTGAATCTAATTTGTAAAGGCTCTTTACCCGCTTTTGATCTTATAATAACTGCTCCGGATGTCATATCACCATACTCAACAGAAGCAATACCTCGAATGACCTCCATAGACTCAATATTATCTGTTGAAACAGAGCGTAAATCAACTCCAGATCCTGGATCAGCACCTCCACCTACTGAGCTTCCACCTCCATTTATAACAGGAGCTAATGCTTGCATATTGGCATTGTTCGATAATGGTGCACCATCCATAATAATGGCGGTACCTAAACTATTAAGCTTTGTATTATCATCAGTAGAGCTTGTTTTAATTGTTCTGATTGTAAACACATTACTTTTAGACATATCGGGATTCTCAATGGTTGCTCCCGGCATCAACTGCATCACATCCCTTAATGAGCTTGTTTGCAAGTGATCCATAGCCTGTCTTGAGATGTTTGATGCAGTAGCTTGTCCAGCCTTATTTTGGGTAGCTACCACCATTACCTCTTCAAGCCTGAAATTAGATTCTCTCATTAAGAACTTCAACTGATAAACTTTATTAGGTATGATATTAATAAGTGTATCAATCGTTTCCATACCGATGAAAGAAATTTTCAGGTTGGTCTTTCCCGGCTCGATGTTTTTCATTTCAAATTTACCGGCTTCATCACTCATTACAAAAACGTCCTGAGGAAGAAACTGTATTGTTGCAAAACTTATAGGTGTTTTGGAATCGGAAGCATCCAAAACAACACCCTCTATTAGTGCCCTGTTTGGGGCCGGAGCTTTCTGCTGCGCAAAAATGCCTGCAGAAACAGAAATGGCGGCTATTAAAGCCAATACAAATCTTTGCATAAGGTTATTTTTTATTAGGTTAATAATTATAAATAAGTAGTTATTTTAATCTGTTGATAGTTTTCAGCAATTCATTTTTGACCCTTGGAGATTTTTCAGTTTGATATAATGTCTCACATATTTTTATGATATCCTCTTTTATATAAGAATAGGTATACCATCCCATTGATTCCGCTATAGCCACCTTCATATCTTCGGTAGCATCGGAATTATCTTGTAATAAATAATAAAATCCAGCTAACGCTCTTGGATCGCATAAGTTACGTTGTCCCGATATTGTAAAGTTTTTCTCTTTGGCAGTAGCAGAGCTATCTTTTAGTGCATTAAACTCTTTGGTTTTATTATCATAATTCCTTTGAATGCTTCTTTTTCTTGCATTATGTTTTGCATCAGTAGCCCATAATTGTACCGCTGAGCTCTCCATTTGGGATCTTTGTTTTTCAAACTCAGAAATAAGAAGTGAAGCATCCAAATTATCCATCAAGTATTTATTCTGAAACTCTACTCTCTTAGAAGTAAGTGGGTTAAGCGCAATCTTAGCTGCATACGGCGCAAGCTCAGGTGAAGAATTTTTTGCAGCTACCAATGTACCCAATCTCTGTAGCAATTCGTAAGAATCTGTCATAGCAAGAATGATAGCAGGCACCAATTCTTTATCAGCTCTCTCTTTTAATCTCATAAAAGACTCTAAGCGTACTATATCAGAAGGGTTACTTTCTAATATTGACAATAACTCTTTTGAACTGATAGAATTATTATTTGAAAGCATCTTGATAGCTAAACATTTCATACTTGGAATATCACTGTTTAAAAGCTCTCGCCAAAACTTAATATCTCCCTTTCTTAAAGTTATTTCACTGTTTAATTTCTCCCAATCTACTATATTACCATAAGCAGGAGCAAATGCAAAAGTTGGATCCCCTATCAAGTGAGATTCAAGAGTCATTTGCCCTTTTGTCCAGTTTCCTGCACAAATTCCATAATTTAATAACCCTAGTAATTCATTTGTCCAAGTATCTTGTAAAGTATTTACACTGTTGGCTTTTACCACCATAGTATTACCCGGGTTAAAAATATAATAGGCACTTATATAATCATCCAGATGATAAGATCCGTTAAAACAAGCATCTAATAATATCATTTTAGCATTTGACACATAACCATACATATCAGGGATTGTAATATCCATTGATGCCGCATGAAGGCTATCTTTTTCAGTCATCCTAGGATCAAAAGTATTATCTACCCAAGAAGCAGGCACATCATACTCTTTCATATAATATGCTTTAGACTGAGTTGTATCTTTTGCTCTTCTGATTTTTGAGCGGAAAAAATTTCTAGCCAGATCCAACCACTCAGACGGATTGGTAGTGAGCGGAGATCCATTCAAATATTGTGCATCATCCCCTCCATGATGGTGAAGGACTGCTAAATCTATATCTTTCTTAGCGAGAGAAGCCATCAGGCGATTTTTGATATAGGTATCAAAAGTGTAATCTATATATTCCAAATCACATCCTCTTTTGCTTTTTAGCTGAGGAAACTGCTCATATAGTGTAGGTGTCTCATCTATACGGGCATTTAATGACTCAGAATTATACCCATGGCCTGCAAAATATAAAACATTAGAAATAGAAGCAATATCTTTTTTATAATCTATACATTTGAGTAAATAGTCATTTATTAATTGATACTTATCTTTTCCCGGAACCTGTGGAGGTTTAATACGGCCACTATAAATATCACATTTAATCTTTTGAGGAGAATCTGCTCTTAAGGAGTAGTAATAATAAGAGTTTACCAATGTGTCTTTTTTGATAAAATCAAATTTCAATTTGAAATCATCATAAAACCTATCGGAAGGGACAGAAGATTCTTTCCAATCCCTCTTAGGACTCATTTTAAACGCTGTAGTAAGATGATGAGCATCCCTAATCATAGGTATGGGAATATCTCCGATAAATATTGCACCTTCAAGAGAATTATTATTAAAATGAGAGAAAAGAGCATTCCTGATAGAATCCGGATTATTCCATTTATCAATTAATAAAACGCCTTTTCTTAAAAGTTTATTTCTAGAATCTGTAATATCTAAAGATTGCACAAAAGAATCAATAGTATTCCGGACATTTCCATAAGTTTGAGGATCAACAACAACAGTAACTGTTGTAAACTTTGCATTA
>CAZYQA010000196.1:0-4960 GCA_964649555.1 uncultured Muribaculaceae bacterium | reverse complement strand
CATCATATTTAAAAGAACTTACCGAAAAATACCATATACCTTTCGTATTTAAAGCATCTTATCGTAAGGCTAATAGATCAAAATCATCTTCTTTTACCGGAATTGGTGATATTGAAGGTCTTAAGATATTGCAAAATATCAAAAAAACGCTTAATGTACCTGTAGTTACAGATATTCATAGTGTACAAGAAGCAGAGTTAGCAGCTTCTTATGATATTGATATACTTCAAATACCGGCATTTTTATGCAGACAATCAGATTTACTTGAAGCTGCTGCAAAAACCGGAAAATTTGTCAATATAAAAAAAGGGCAGTTTCTCTCTCCTGCGTCAATGAAATTTGCGGCTGAAAAAGTGGCACATTTTAATAAAAATGTCTTATTAACAGACAGGGGCACACAATTTGGATATTCAGATTTGATTATCGATTTCAGAGGGATTCCTCAAATGAAAGAGTTTGGTTACCCTGTAATATTAGATGTAACGCATAGCCTACAACAACCAAATCAAGAGAGCGGAGTTACAGGTGGAAAACCTGAGCTTATTACTGCAATGGCAAAAGCGGGAATAGCCGTTGGTGCGGACGGTTTATTCATTGAAACACATCCCGATCCTAAAAATGCTAAATCGGATGGTGCAAATATGCTTAACTTAAACAAGATGGAAGAACTTTTACAAACGCTTATTCCAATTAGGAAAGCAATTATTTGACAATATTTTTAAAATAACATTATATGATCCCAACAGATTTTTCAAGGCGTTATGAAAAATTGCCTGTAAGTATTTTCAAAGAACAAGAAGATGCTTCAAAAATAATTGTAGAAGAAATCATTAGTGCTGCTGCTGAAAAAGCTAAATTAGGTGAGAACTTTGTATTAGCTTTAGCATCTTCATCTGCTTGTATCCAAATTTATGAGGATATGGTAAAAGCGTATGAGAACGGCAAACTAAGTTTTAAAAATATTCATGTTTTCTCTATAGATGAGTATTATCCATTAGATAAAGATGAGCTTCAGAGTCATTATAGATTCTTAAAAGAGTATTTATTTGATCTTGTTGATATACCTGCAGAGAATATTCATTGTTTAGATAGTGAAAAAAGAGACAATGTAGATGAATATTGTGGTGCATATGAGGGGGAAATTAAAGAGTTAGGCGGTATTGATATGTTATTTACTTCGGGTATGGGAAGTAATGAGCCGGGCTCGCCGTATAACTCAAGAACTAGACAGATTACATTTAACTACACTACAAGAGTTTCTGCAGCTAGTGACTTTTTTGGAGTAGAATTTGTTCCACACCATGCTCTTACTATGGGAATCGGAACAATTTTAGATGCAAAGAAAATATATTATTTAGCATGGGGAGAAGGAAAAGCTGGTTCAATTAAGAAATTAATAGAAGGATCGATCACTGATCAATTCCCTGCATCTTATTTACAAGAGCATCCGAATATTAATGTAATTGTAGATGAAGCTGCTTCTGCAAGCTTGACTAGAGTTGATACTCCATGGCTTACCGGAAAATGCGAATGGTCTGATTATATGATCCGTAAAGCAGTTTTCTGGTTATGTAAAAAAATAGATAAGCCCATATTAAAACTTACTGATAGAGATTACAATGATAATGGTATGTCTGATTTAGTTACAGTACATGGCCCTGCAAGTAAGATTAATATTAAAGTTTTTAATGATTTGCAACATACTATATCAGGATGGCCGGGTGGAAAACCTAATGCAGATGACTCTACAAGGCCTGAAAGAGCAAATCCTTATCCAAAAAGAGTTATCGTATTTAGTCCGCATCCCGATGATGATGTGATCTCAATGGGTGGTACAGTTGCACGTCTTTCTGAGCAAGGTCACGACTTACACATGGCTTATCAAGTATCCGGTAATATTGCGGTATTTGACCATGATGTTATTAAATATCTTGATTTCTTAAGAGAGAGCAGCAAAATATATAATGATAATCCTAATAAAGCTGACGAAATTTATAAAAGAGCAGAAGTAGAGATTAGTAAAAAGCATCCAGGAGAACCTGATCCAATGGATATCAGAGAGATTAAAGGTGCTATAAGACGTGGTGAGGCTCGTTCTGCTTGCAGATACTTAGGAATCCCTGAAGATAGAATTCATTTCTTGGATTTACCATTCTACGAAACCGGTGGAGTTAAGAAAAAACCTCTTGGTAGAGAAGATATTGAGATTGTAAAAAATCTATTAAAAGAGGTTAAGCCTCATCAAATCTTTGCTGCAGGTGATTTATCAGATCCTCACGGAACTCATAGAGTTTGTTTCCAAGCAATTATTCAAGCTTGTGAAGAGCTTAAAAATGAGGAGTGGTTTAATGATTGTAGAGTGTGGATGTATAGAGGTGCTTGGCAAGAGTGGGATGTGGCTGAAGCAGAGATGGCTGTTCCATTGAGCCCTGAAGAGGTGGATATTAAAAGAGAAGCAATATTCCGTCACCAATCACAAAAAGATAAACCTTTATTCCCAGGCTCTGATAAGCGTGAGTTCTGGCAAAGAGCTGAGGAGAGAAATCATAATACGGCTGTATTATATGACAAATTGGGTATGGCTGAATATCAAGCTATCGAGTTGTTTGTTAAATATAAATTTGACTAATAGTGAAATTTAATAAAATAATCCTTATAGTTGCATTGATTATCTCGTGCAGCTATAAGGTTTTTTCTTTTAATAATATGGAAAAACAAATCAATGTAACAGAACTCTCTTTTGGGGGGATTTCACATCCAGATTCAGAGCAGATTATCTCTGGTTTAGATGCGTCTAATGTGCCATTTCATTCCATTGATCAGAATAATTGGCCTCAGTTTAGCTATAATGCTAAGGTGAGCTTTAGAATCGCTTATTCAGATATAAATAAGGAGATATATATACAATTCAATGTGATTGAAGATGATATTAAGGCCGAATTTGGAGAAGATAAAGGATCTCCATATAAAGATTCTTGTGTTGAGTTCTTTTCAATTCCCGGAAATGATGGGATTTATTACAATTTAGAAATGAACTGTATTGGGAAAGGAACCCTTGCCGGAGGAGCTGAGAGAATAAATAGAACCAGGTATGATAATGACATCTTAAATTTAATTAGAAGATACCCTTCACTAGGATATGAGGCTTTTAAGACAAGAACACTATCAGATAATGGTAATATGCAGCATCAATGGTCTTTAGTTTTGGCAATTCCTTATGATGTTTTTACATTATCAAATATTGAATCTCTTAAAAATAAAACTATAAAAGGTAATTTTTACAAGTGTGGAGATGATATGCCAACAAAACATTATTTGAGTTGGAATCCTATTGAAACGCCAAAACCTAATTTTCACACTCCCGATTACTTCGGAACATTAATTTTTGAATAATATATTTTGCTTAGAAAGGGTAACCTACGCCAAACTGGACACCGTAGTTGCCCTTTTTGAGCCAATTATTCGGCCCCATCCATTGATTTGTGGGAGGATTATAAACTTTCATTCCCATATCTACCCGCAGAAGAGCAAACCCTAAATTTAGTCTTATACCCACTCCCCAGTCACAAGCAATGTGCTTATAGAAGTTGCTGAATTTGAATATTCCTTCCGGGCTTTGATCAACAATGTCCCCGTTATCATCTACCATATCTCTTTTTAAATTCCACACATTTCCGGCATCCATGAATACAGCTCCGTCAAAATTCCAAAAAAGTGGAAATCTATACTCAATATTAGCTTCAAGACGTATATCTCCTGTCTGATTAGGTATCGAGAAAGTGGTATCCAACTGAGCATATCCAGGCCCAACTGTCCTAGCTTGCCATGCCCTAAGACTGTATGCACCTCCCGACCAAAATAATTTTTCAAATGGGAGTGCTTTAGAGTTTCCATATCCTGTACCTGCTCCTGCCAGTACCCTTGTGGCGATTGCTTGATTATTTTCTTTACCAAACATCCATGTGTAAACAGCACTTACTTCTGTTTTATAATACTGAGAATATGGCGAGCCCCATATAGTCCTCTCCCCTCTTGCATTCTTTTTCATTAGAGGATTGAACAGGCTCACAATATTTCCTGAGAGGTCATTTTGCCACCTCATATAAAAATAGCTTGAAGTAGGGTTTGTCGCCGAATTTGTAGTATATAAAAATGATGACCCCAGCCCTATATCAAAGTGATTTTGATAAGAGTATCTAAGGAATGGATCTTTCAAACTTTCATAAAACTTCTCACTTAAATTATACAATTTTACGATATTTATCTGCAAGGGATATACAGAGTAAAAAAACCTGTCTTTTATGCTCCAAGAATATCCGAATTTACCCGATATAATACTTCTTTTATATTCAGGTCTATCTTGGTAATTATAAGAGAATGCAATATCAGTGGTGGGGATATTGCTAAACTTGAATACTTTGTCAGGTATAAATAAAAAGTTGGGAATATTTAAACTGGCTCCTATTGCAAATTCATTAGATCTTATTTTATCTTTAAATTCAAATTGGAAATCTCCTTTGAAGCTAAGTGTAAAGAGCTCGCCTCCTCTAAATAAGTTTTTATGAAAATATGATAATGAAGGTGAGATACCAAATAGCGCAGATGAGTTGGTAGATGCTTCCAGATTGATTTTATAGCCTTGCAATACGGACGAGGTGAGTTTAATATCACAATTTACTAGATTTGTATCTATTTCTTGTAGTTGTACATTCACACTTCTGAATAGTTTCATTTCTGTAAACCTTCTATAAGTTTTTGATATTATCTCCTGGTCATATTTTTCTCCACTTTTTACTAGGTTCATTTTACTTACAATGTTTTTCCTCAATAAAGGTTTACCAGGCGGAATAACAATATTAATCCCCTTATATGGGATAGTATCTTGTTTAACGTTTGTTAAGTCACCATCATATTCAACAACTGTCAGGTTCCTTATAGGGTTTATATATATATTGTTGAA
>CAZYQA010000195.1:0-4971 GCA_964649555.1 uncultured Muribaculaceae bacterium | reverse complement strand
ATAATACTAACTACCGAAGCTATAATAGGTTGGATATACGAATAAAGGCTAATAGATTTAAAATTCTCTTATCTGTGGATGGCAGAAATAATGAAATCTCGGGATCATTCGATAAAGCTAATATCGAACCCTTCTTTAAAGCCCTATATTTATCTATGACAGATATTGATATTGCTGATAAAGACTTGTCAAGAATGAAGGGACAAATGTTGAAAACTGCTGAAAATAATACTCCTAATCAGATATATAAAGACTCATGCACAAGTTTGTCTTTTGAAAGATCTTTACTAATGGATAAGATTCCTGCAAAATCGATTAAAAGTATTTCCAGAGAGGAGGTTCTTGACTTATATAATCAGCTTTATTGCAATAGTAATGGATTTACTTTTATTATAGAAGGGGATATTGATTTTGATGATATTGAGCCTTATTTACAAACTTATGTATCTAATTTGCCATTTAATAAAGCTAAAATAAAGCCGATCTATAGAGATTCTAAATGGAAAGCAGGAAAAATAGATCTAAAGTATAAGACAAATAGAACTGTTAGCTCTAAAGCATCTGTTGAGTGCTCTTTGAAAGCAAAGCTTAATTACAATGATAAGAATCAGATATATTTGAAATTCCTTCAGTCTATTCTCAAAGAGAGATATATGAGTAAGATCAGAGAGGAAAAAGGGGGTACTTATACAATAAGTGTGCAGACAGAGTCTTATCTATTTCCAATTCAATCAATTGCTATCAACACCGCTTTTGATACAGATCCTAAATTAGTTGATGACCTTGTGAGCTGCGTTTGGAGTGAGCTTGATATTCTAGCTAAAGATGGAGCTACTGATGATGAAATTGAGCGAGTTAAATTGTTCTTAGTGAAGAAAATTACTTTTGTAGATGATAATAAAAAATCTTATTCTGATAAATTAGTATCAGATATTTTGGGCATTCCTTATGTAAACGATAAGAATCTTGATATTATTAATACTATTACTGCAAAGGACTTGAATCTCTTTATAAAAAGTATTATTAAACAATATAATTTTACTACTTTTATAATAGAACCATAAGGAAAATAATAACAAAATGTTAAAAAAGTGTTGCGCATTGTCAATAAAGTATTATCTTTGCAATACTTCTATTAATTATAAATAGGTTTTTTGTTATTTTGAAAAAAAGAGCTGCCCCGCACAGGCAGCTTTTTTTATGCTCGCCAGTCTGAGTATCTCTTTACTTTTTTCAGTATCTTTGCACATTCATATATTTTATTTAATGAAAATTACACTAATATCATCTGCTGCTAGCTCGGCAGTAGAAATGGAACTTCCTATCACTTCGCAATGTGTACATGCAGGGTTTCCATCTCCTGCCGATGACCATATAGAATCTAAACTGGATTTAAATAAGGCTCTTATTAAGCATCCTTCATCAACTTTCTTTGTAAAGGTAGAAGGGGAGAGCATGAAAGATGCAGGGATAAATGATGGAGATATACTTGTTGTAGATAGATCTATTGAGCCATATAACGGAGCAATAGCTGTCTGTTTCTTAGAGGGTGAGTTTACTCTGAAGAATCTGAGGATAGAGAGAGATAGTATTATACTTGTACCTGCGAATGAAGCTTATAAGGAGATTGTGATATCTAAGGATAATGATTTTACAGTTTGGGGTATAGTAACATATTCTATAAAGAAACACTTATAAGAATTAAGAATGTACGCTCTTATTGATTGTAATAATTTTTACGCCTCATGTGAGAGGATATTTAGGCCCGATCTAAATAATAAACCTATCATCGTATTAAGCAATAATGATGGGTGTGTTATAGCTCGTTCCAATGAGTCAAAGGCTCTTGGAATTAAGATGGGGCAGCCGTATTATCAGGTAAGAGAAGTTGTTGAAAATTGTGGAGTAGAGGTTTTTTCTGCTAATCTGACATTATACGGAGATATTTCAGCAAGAGTTATGCAGGTAATTTCACAAATATGCTATTCTGTGGAGATTTATTCTATTGATGAAGCGTTTGTGGATCTGAGTGGTTTAGATATTGAGCGGGCTAAACAAATAGGGGATGAGATAGTATATAAGGTGAGGAAGTTTGTGGGAGTACCTGTAAGTGTGGGGATTGCCCCAACTAAGACTTTGGCTAAAGTTGCATCTAAATTATGTAAGCAATACCCAAAACTTAACGGATGTTGTCTTATGTATAAGCAAGAAGATATAGGGAAGGTGTTAAGTAAATTCCCATTATCCGATGTATGGGGAATCGGACGTAGATATAGGGCTTTCTTTTCAGGAGTGGGAGTGAAGACAGCTCTTGATTTTATAAATCTGAAAGAGGGGTTTATACGAAAAAGGATGGGGGTTACAGGGCTGAGAACATGGAGAGAGCTCAGAGGAGATGCTTGTATTATGATAGAAGATTCTCATGTAGATAAAAAGCAGATATGTACATCAAGAACATTTGCAAAAGAGATAAATGATTATGAAGAGTTGAAAGGGGCTCTAATGAACTTTTTATCAAGGTGTGCTCAAAAGCTTAGAGTACAAAACAGTACTTGCTGCCAGATGAGGATATTTATGACAACCAATAGGTTTAAAGAGGATACAAGCTATAAAAGTAGCAGTGCAATCGCCAGATTTGATACATCCACCGATAGTACTTTGCAAATGGCAAAAGCACTCGATATATTATTGAATAGTATATATGACAAAGGTGTTATGTATAAAAGAGCAGGTGTAATTTTGGAAGATATATTACCTGCCAATTGTGTTCAATTGAATATCTTTGATAATGTGAATTATTCAAAACACTCTAAATTAATGGAGGTTATTGACAAAATTAATTCAGAACAAGGTAAAAATATTCTTATATTAGCCGCAGAAAATTCCGGAGCAATAAGTATGGGAAGATCAAAGCTATCTCCATGCTATACTACAAGCTGGGATGATCTACTTACAGTAAAATAATTTAATCTAACACTATGAAAAAAAACATTTTAATTCTGGCCTCATTAATGATGACAGGCTCTTTATTCGCACAGGTGAATCCGGGTAGCGAATTAGCATATAAAGTAAAAAGGGAAGCATATAATAACTCTAATATGGAGGACTATGCTCAATTTACAACAGATTTCCTAGGTTCTCGTCTTGCAGGATCTAAGCAAATGACAAGATCGGAAAAATTGGTAGCGGAGAAACTGGAGCAGATGGGCTTGCAAAATGTTAAGATTGAGAAGGCTGCAGATTTTTCTAAGGGGGGATGGGATAATGTGAAGACTTATGCCGCAATGACTTCTCCATATTATTGTAATTTCTTTGGTATATCAAAAGGGTGGACAGGTAGTACAAATGGGCAAGTGGATAGTGATGTTGTATTACTTGAAATAGAAAATGAAGAGGATATTAAAAAATATGAAGGGAAGCTGAAAGACAAAATAGTACTTTACCCATCAAACTTTTCATATAGGCTTGATATGGAGCCGTTGGCTAAAAGATATACAGATGAGGAGTTGGAAAATCTTAAAACTGATCCTAGATCAATTGCAAGGCCTGCAAGGAGCTACAATTACAGAGGTGCATCAGAATTACAGAATAAAATCAATGAATTGATACAAAGTGAAAGACCTGCAGTGTTAATATCGGAGAGGGGTGTTTTTAATATTCCTATGGTGGGAAGTGGTAGATATGTTCAAGGGGCTCAGGAACCTATTGCAGAGCTTATTTTACCTGCTGAGGCACATGGTAGAATGTATAGAATGATTAAAAAAGGTATTCCGGTATCAATGGCGGTGGATATTAAAAATGAATTTTCAGAGAATAATGCCATAAATAATGTAATTGCAGAGATAAAAGGAACTGATCCAAAGCTGAAGGATGAAGTGGTCTTAATTGGTGCTCATCTGGATTCATGGTATGGTGGTACCGGAGCGGCAGATAACTCAAGTGGTGTGGCTGTGATGATGGAGGCTATGAGGATTATAAAAGCTTTGGGGATTAACCCTAAAAGAACAATCAGAATAGCTCTTTGGGGAGGAGAAGAGCAAGGAATGATTGGATCGAGAGGGTATTCCAATAAATATTTATATGATAGAAATGCTAAGAAAAAGTTAAAAGATTACAATAATTTTGCTCTTTATCTTAATATGGATAACGGATCGGGAAGATATAAAGGTATCTATTTAGAAGAAAACGATATGGCTGTTCCATTTTTTGAAACATGGATGAAGCAATTTGAGTCATTGGGTTTTACAACTGTAACATTAGCTAAAACCGGTGGTACAGATCATCAGGTATTTCAAGGTATAGGTTTGCCTGCTTTTCAATTTATTCAAGATGATCTGGATTATGATAGAACTTACCACACTCCAATGGATACTTATGAAAGATTGTGTATTCAAGATCTTAAGACTAATGCTGCTATGACTGCTTGGTTTGCAATATGTGCGGCAATGGATCCTAATAAAATATCATGTGAGGATTTCTAGTATTATACAAAATACTACTCATTGGGGATCGTTAGCCAAAAAGTTGAGCCTTCGGATACTTTGGATTCCACATTGATGCTTCCGTTTAATCTTCCGGCAATCATGGAGCAGATAGATAAGCCGAGCCCAACGCCCTGAGCAAAGCTGTCAAGCTTTACAAAACGATCGAATATAACTTCAAGTTTATCGTCAGAGATACCTATTCCGGTGTCTCTGACATATATTTTTACATTATTCTTATAAACAGTATACCCGATTTCTATCTCACCTTCATTTGTGAATTTCAGCGCGTTTGTTAGAAAATTTGATACAACTTGCTGTAGACGTAAAGGATCAGATTTAATTATTGTTGTTATATTATTATCATGTTTGAATAATAAAGATATACCTTTATCTAAGCATTGTTGCAAGAACGTATTATATGTATCTTCTAATAATAATCCTAAATTAACATCTGTAAAATTAAAATCAAGGGTACCAGATTCTATAT
>CAZYQA010000194.1:0-4984 GCA_964649555.1 uncultured Muribaculaceae bacterium | reverse complement strand
AAACTGATATGATATATCGGGTTTTCAACCTTGCGTGTCAAATCTGAAATATGCATTTTACCCTCTTCATTTTATGATTTAATTATCCATAATTATAATTTTGTGGTACTTAACCCGTGAAAACCTTCATCAAAATTATTATTATTAACCTTATACTAATTTTCATGAAGAGATTGAAATTATTATTTATTGCATCCTTGATGGTGTTTTCTGCTTTAAACCTGGTAGCACAAAACATATCAGTGAAGGGTGTAGTTACAGATGCTAGCAACGGATCACCTATCCCTTATGCATTTGTTCAAATTAAAGGTACCAATAATGGTGCTTCTACTGATGATATGGGCGAATTTACCTTAAGCGCTCCATCAGATGCGACTCTTATTTTTTCTTTTATCGGTTTTACCACAAAAGAAGTTGCAATTAATGGCAAAACTCAAGTTGATGTTTCATTAGATCCTGAAGCAGTAAATCTTGATGATGTAATTGTTGTAGCTTATGGTACTGCAAAGAAAGAGTCATTTACAGGTTCTGCAGAGGTCGTAAAAGCAGATAAAATTGAGAAAAGAACAGTGTCAAACGTTTCTAAAGCTCTTGACGGACTAGTTACAGGTGTTGTAAGTGGTTCGGGCTCAGGGCAGCCGGGGGCAGGATCAAACGTTGTGATCAGAGGTTTTGGTTCAATTAATGCTTCAAATAATCCTCTATATGTAGTTGATGGAATTCCTTATGATGGAAATATCAACTCAATCAATCCTAGTGATATAGAATCTATGACAGTTATCAAAGATGCGTCAGCAGGTGCACTATACGGCGCTCGTGGAGCAAACGGAGTAATTATCATTACTACTAAAAAAGGTAAGGATGGTCCTCTGAATGTTCAGTTCAAAGCAAACTGGGGTATCGCTTCAAGAGCTATTCCAAAATATGAATTGATGGATTCTTATGAGTGGACTGAGAATTTATATTCAATGTATTACAATCAGTTCCGTAAAGAGGGATTTGTAGGTGATGAGCTAGGGCAAAAAGCATTAGAGAAACTAGCAACCGGAAGTGATGGAATTTTTGGTATGGATGGGCAATACAATCCATTCTCAAGAGATATTATGGATTTAATTGATATCAAAACCGGAAAAATCAAAGATGGTACTTCTTTAAAATGGAATGAAGACTGGCTTGATGGTGCAACTGAGAAAAATCCTCTACGCCAAGAGTATATATTGAATGTAGCAGGAGGCTCGGATAAAACCAACTTTATGTTCTCATTCGGATATTTAGACCAAGAAGGGCTTGTGAAATCAACAAACTTCAGCCGTTTTTCTGGAAGAACAAACTTAGATACCAAGATTAAACCTTGGTTGAAAGCGGGAATGAACTTGAATTTTGCAAGTAGCAAAACAAACGCTACAAACTTAGGCTCAGACGCTACAAGTAGCAGTGCAATAAGTAACGTATTCTATTCTTGTGCAAATATGGCTCCTATCTATCCATTATACGAGAAAGATGCTCAAGGAAATACTATATATAATGCAGACGGATCTCCTGCTTATGACTGGGGTACATACAGGCCTTCAGGTGCTAACCCGGGATGGAACCCTATTGCAAACCTAGAGAAAGATAAATATTTCAACCAATCAGACAATTTGAGCGGAAGAGCTTTTATGGATTTAGGCGGATTGACAGAAGGTGCTTTGAAAGGTTTGAAAGTAACAGCAAACTTTGGTTTCGATTATGTAAATACTGCTGCATCTACATATTATAATCCTAACTTTGGTAATGCTGCATCTATCAACGGTATGTTGAGAGAGAGTAATTCAAGAACATTCAGCTACACTTTCAATCAGTTGATTACATATAACAGAACTTTTGGTAAAAATAATATAGATATATTATTAGGACATGAGTACTATGATAATAACAGAAAAGTATTAGCTGCTCAAAAAACAGGTGCTGCATTTGATGATTTATACGAATTAGACGGCTTTGTTACAAACTCAGGAATTGACGGATATTCAACTGCTTATACAATCAATTCATTCTTAAGTAGATTGAATTATAGCTATAATGATAAGTACTATTTATCAGGAAGTTTCAGACGCGATGGTTCATCTCGTTTTCATAAAGATTACAGATGGGGTAACTTCTGGTCAGTAGGAGGAAGCTGGAGAGTAAGCCAAGAGAACTTCTTAAAAGATGTAAGATGGTTGAATAATCTGACAGCAAAAGCTAGCTACGGTGTTCAAGGTAACGATGCTATCGGTTCTCTATTTGCATGGCAACAATTATATAGCTTAAATTACCCTAATGGAGGCATGGGTGGAGCATTAGTTTCATCTCTGGAAACTAAAAACCTTAAATGGGAGAGAAACGGAAACTTGAATATTGGAGTTGAAGCGAGGATGTTCAATAGATTATCTGTTTCTGCAGAGTGGTATAGAAGAAAAACTGATGATATGCTTATGAGTTATCCTATCGCAATGTCTTTGGGCTTTACAGGGTATAATAAAAATATCGGAAGTATGTTGAATACCGGTTTTGAGGTTGCTGTATCGGGAGATGTAATTGCTAAGCCAAACTTTAGATGGAATATGACCTTGATGGGATCAACTGTTAAAAACAGAGTTCTTAAACTAACAGAGAACGGGCAAGATATTATTACAGGTAACTATATAATTAGAGAGGGAGAAGCACTTAACTCATTCTTCTTACCAATATCTGCAGGTGTAGATCCGGAAACAGGAGATAAAAAGTACAGAGTATGGAAAGAGAATGAAGCTGGAGAGAAAGAGTATTATGAAACTACGAATATCGCACAAGCGTCAGCATGTAAAGAGGTAGTTGGTAACAGAATACCTAAAGTTTATGGTTCATTTGCAAATGACTTTAAATTCTACGGATTTGATGTCAATATCTTAACAACTTACTCAATTGGTGGAAAAATATTAGATGGTGTCTATTATTCATATTTATTTAACCAATATGTAGGTACTGCAGGGCACGTTGATAGAAAGAACGCATGGCAAAATCCTGGTGATATTACAGATATCCCAAGAATAGATGTAGGTGGTGCAACAAAAGTATTAAGAACTAAAGATGATCTTATCAGTGCCTCTTATTTTGCAATCAAAAATGTAACTATCGGATATACTCTACCTAAAAAATGGATGCAAACCCTAAATATCAATTCGGTAAGAGTAACATTAACAGGTGATAATTTACATTTATTCTCTGCTCGTAAAGGGCTTGATCCTCAATATAACTTCTCTGGAAGTACAGGATATTCTTATGCGCCGGAGAGAACATTCTCTGTAGGGTTAGATATTAATTTTTAACAATGAATAATAATGAGAAAAATATTATACATATTTATAATTGCGATTGTTTCCTCTACACTGTTTAGTTGCACTAAACATTTGGAGACATCACCTACAGACTCTGTAGGAAGCGACAAAGTATTCTCTTCTGCATCAAATGCTATGGCTGCTATAAACGGAATGTATAGAGCAATGTATTCTGCACAATGGGGTCCGGGTTGGCAACATGAGAATGGAGGATTGCCTGCATATATTTTAGCTTCTGACTTAATGGCTGAAGATCATATTCAAAATAAATCTGGTTCTGGCTGGTTTTGGTATGATTACACTTACGGAATTGCTTCGGACTTTACAAATGCATCCGGAAGACAAACTCAATGTTGGAACTTCTTTTATACACTAATATGTAATGCAAACATAGTATTGGCAAACGAAGCAAACATACAGGATAATCCATCATTGGCTAAATCTGTAATAGGACAAGCATACGCAATAAGAGGTTTCTCATATCTTTGGTTGGTACAAGCTTTCCAGCAAAATGACGCTACTTTACCCGGTGTTCCTGTTTACACCGAACCAACTACGACATCTTCTGAAGGAAAACCTAGAGGAACCGTACAGCAAGTTTATGACAGGCTTAATGAAGATTTAGCTTTGGCTGTACAATACTTATCGGAATCATCTGAGAGCCAAAAGCATATCTCCCATATTGATAAATATATTGCTTTAGGCTTTAGAGCAAGGGCGGCCTTAGTACAACACAATTATGCAGATGCGCTTACTTTTGCAAAAGCTGCAATGGAGAAGCCGGGAGTTGATATCGTATCATTCTCAGAAACAAATAAAGTAAATGATGTAGCTAAGAAAAATGTAATGTGGGGATTAGCTATCCAAACGGATCAAGCATTGAATAAGGCAGGTATTTATGCTCATATTGATGCTGATAGCGGTGACTCATACTCAAAAGGTGCACAATTCTTAATATCTCAATGGTTATACGAAAGTATGCCTGACACAGATGCCAGAAAAGCATGGTGGACAGCAAATATACCAAAAGAGGAGCAAGTGATAGGAACTTCAAAACTTCCTTATGTTCAAGTAAAAATGGTATATAAAGATCCGGCACTTGGAACAGGTGATTATATTCTTATGAGAGTAGAAGAGATGGCATTAGTGGCAGCAGAAGCAGCTTGTCATTTAGGACAGTTTGATGTTGCAAGAGAGTATGTAGCGAAAGTAACTTCTAAAAGAGACTCTGATTATGAGGATAATTTAAATAAATATCCAAATTCATCTGAATACTCAAAAGAGACAAGTATTTCTATCAATACATTAATGGATTATATCCTTTTCCAACGTAGAGTAGAGCTTTGGGGTGAAGTTTCCAGAATGCATGATCTTCAAAGGTTGGGCTTGGGCTTAAACAGAAAATTTGAGGTAAATAATAATCACATAAATAAAAGAGAATACCCAGCGGCGTATAAAACATTTATTTATGCTATACCACAAAAAGAGTTTGATGGAAATATCAATTTGGATCCAGGAAAAGACCAGAATCCGCTATAATACGGATAAATAATTATACAATTAAAGAGCGTATATTGGAACTTTGTTATCCGATATGCGCTCTTTTTTTATTTCAGTTTATATTAAATATTAGTTTTTAATTAATG
>CAZYQA010000193.1:0-5000 GCA_964649555.1 uncultured Muribaculaceae bacterium | reverse complement strand
GTTCCAATTTCAGGATATTTATTTAGTAGTGCATTAAAGTCATTTACAGCACATAAAACATTATCCCAGTTCGTATCTAAAGAATTATAATATGACCCAAAATATCTGATATGAGTCTCTTTTTGGGATAAGATTTCCTGTTTTTTATCTGAAAGTTGCTTCAAATCATTAAGTAATGAGATGGCAACATCATAAGTTATTTTTGTTTTTGTTATAGCAAATCGACGTATAGTTTGCAAGTCTGCCTTATAGTCCTTGTTCAAAGTCCTAAAGACAGATGTGTATTGACTTCTAAATCGTTGCAAAATAGCATAATGCTCTATATCTAATATTTCTTTATCAAAATCCGTTAATATTCTATTTTCAAGGGTGTCAATCTCTTTGTCTGTTTCAATAATGACATCTAAAGTTGCTTTTATTTGAGTTAGCTTTTGTTTGTCAAACCAATACTCTGTTGGTGTAAAATCACAGTTTAAGTTTTCCACAAAAACCATAAAATCATTTATGTTGGTGTTGGCATTTGGGCAATTTACGCCTATCGCTTCAGAAACTTGCGATAATATTTCTCGCAATCCAACAAAATGAGAATGAAGATTGTTTGATAATAAGTGAATATCTTTATTATTAGCTATTACAATCTCTTGATTTTTATAATCGTCTTTATTTAATCGTTGTTGCAATAAAACTATTTTGTGCGAAATATCTCGAAAGCTCAATTTTACTACACTCTGCAAGTCTGTGCAAAATACACCTTTTTCATACTTCTCACATATACTATTTTCAATATTAATAACCTCATTATGTAACTCCTTGATTTTGGTTACATCACTTTTAATCTGCGAGAGTTTGTCAGCATCAAACCATAGCTCGGTTGGTGCAACTTTGACAGATAGAGCATGAGATATAGCAACAAAGACTTTAACATCACTAAGACTCTTTGGCTCTGCAACACCAATCAAGATTGCTATCTCTTTTGCTTTGTCATATAGTTCAGATAGAATGTTTAATTCATTATTAACCTTTACAATGCACTTGTCAAGATTATCAATATCTATGGTGCTATCATCCGACTTGATTACATCTACAATATTATTTTTAAGGGTTGACATTTGTGTACTGCACTGCTCTCCATCGAAAATAAAAACAGAGTCTTTATAGCGTTCTAAGATATAATCCTCTAATTGCACTATTTTCGCTGTGCTGTTTTTGTATCGCTCTGCATCAGAGATAAGATTGTCTACACTACTGACATATAGCCACTTTGTAGGTATTGTTGGAGATTTGCCTACAAGCGACAATAGTTGTACCAACATATCCAACCCCTCTAATGATGGTTTTATCGACAGTCCAAGTTTTTTGCAGCAATCCTCACAATAACTATTTATATCTTCAAGTTGAGGTGTAAGCAATGATATATTTGAATCTATATCGTGCCTTAACTCGTTTGACAAGAACTCAACAGTAGAGTTTCTCCAAACATTTTGTTTGTAATCCTCACTTCGCTTTCCAACCGTTTTTGAGAATTCAGACAATAGATATATTCTATCGTTAAGTTCAAATTGTGTTATTTTATCAGCATCGACAATCTCAAATATGACTTCTGGGACGTGGTCTAATTTAGCTAATTTACCGTTTATATTATATATAGAACAGTTTAAGCCTGAACAATTTGTGTGTAACTGGCTTTGATATTCATTTAGGCTATCTCTTTTGCGTTGAAGTGTTTCTAATTGGTTGAGAACTTCTTCACGTACTTTCTTGCGGTCTATTGTTATAGAACTCGCCAAGTCTCTCAATATATCCTTTTTATTCGCCTTATGACTGTGAAGGGTAAAACAAAAATCAGATAGACCAACACCTGTTAAGCGTTTGTAAACGACTTGTAAGGCTGCCATCTTTTCAGATACAAACAGCACTTTTTTACCATCTGCTAACGCCTCCGAAATGATATTTGTAATAGTTTGGCTCTTGCCTGTTCCCGGAGGACCCTGCAAAACAAAACTCGCACCATTTTTAGATAACAATACTGCATCCTGCTGACTTGAGTCTGCATCTACAACTTGAAAAGTATCAATTGGTTTGGTTTTATTATCGTGGTCGTAATCATTTAGCTCTGTTGATATGCTTATAGGCTCACTCTCTCCTGCAATAGCTGTAATGATACTATTCTCATTCAGTTTCTCTTGGTTTCTCTCTAAATCTTTATACATGTTGATTTTTAGAAACGATAATACTGTAAGGTTTACATCACGAGATACCTCCCATCCTTTATTCTCGATAAGTTCTGCAATCTCATTCAAGTATGCTTCAATGTTATCTTTATCACTATCAAAATCGGGCAACGCTATACCAAAGTCATTTTGAAGTTTATATGCTAAAGTTGGATTTACAACTATTTCATCTTCATGTGCAGATAAAACGTAAGGTGATGTCAAAGAGGCGATGGTTAATCTTACAGGCACAAGAATAAGTGGGGACGTTAATATCTGCTCTGAACTATCACTCTCTGTCCATTTGAGCAATCCAAATGCAAGATACAGAGTGTTTATTCCTTGCTCTTCAATAGATGTAGTGGCCTTGTATCTTAATGCTTTAAGCGTTTTTTGTAGCTCTCCCACGTCGCCGCTTGTCTCAATGTCAGCAGGAACAATAGCATGATCGTATTCGGTTCTCTCTTTTCCCTCTTCGTCTTTATAGTTATACCACTCAACAATCTTAACATTGCAGAAAGATAGTTTCTTTTCGTGCACAGCTATAATATCATATAACTCCTCAAAAGATGGCGTAGTTATCTTTACATTGGAACGCTTTGTTTCCTTGAAATTGATAAGACGATTCCTCTTGCCAAAATCAAGTAGCAGTTTTTTCCACGTTTCAACTCTATGTAGTAAAGCGTTTCCCATAGATGTTTAATCTTAAAAGTTATGTTTCAAAAAGCGTGGGCGATCACAAATTGGAAGAGAGGCATCGCCAAACGCCCACGCTCCGAATAAGTAATGCCCACGCAAATTGTGAGCGTTAAATTTATTTTTTGAGGAGCTAATATTATGGCGTTTTTGTCGGTCCCATTGCAATCGTATATGTCTTTATACTATTCCTAATTACAAAGATATGTAAAATCTGTTAATTTTACGCAGTTTATTCTGCTTTTTTATTAATGGTTGCTGTTGTTGATATTCGGGGGGTGATGATGAGCTGATTTTTAATGGTATAGGGTATTGATTGCTGTGGGGGGGGACAGTAATTATTAATGGTTTTCTGGGCTGTATTTATGTAAGAGGGCTGATTAGAATGGTGTGCCTGAGTCGTTTTTGTCAAGCAAGAAATCAACGTTGGCAGGGGGAATGCTTGGGTTGAGATCGAATGATGAGTTGTCAGCCAATGTATTCATTTTAGACTCGTAGGTGTTTTGTATTACTTCATAGTCATCTTCCCAGTTTTGGAAACGTGCGAATTTGGCTTTGAATCGTAATTTTACATCATCAACGCTACCACTACGGTGCTTAGCCACGATAAATTCGGCAAGTCCGCGAATGTCGTTCCCGCTCGGATCCTGGCTTGAACGAGTGTAATATTCGGGTCGGTGAATGAAACAAACGATATCGGCATCTTGCTCGATAGCTCCTGATTCACGAAGGTCGGAGAGTTGGGGTCGCTTGCCATCGGCACGATTCTCCACACTACGGTTAAGCTGTGAAAGGGCTATAATTGGTATGCTCAACTCTTTGGCGAGTTGCTTTAATGAGCGTGAAATCATACTCACCTCCTGCTCACGACTACCAAATTTCATACCGCTTGCATTCATAAGCTGCAAGTAGTCAATAATAAGTATTTTTACTCCATGTTCTCGCACAAGTCTACGCGCTTTGGTTCGCAATTCGAAAACAGAAAGACTTGGGGTGTCGTCGATAAACAACGGTGCGCCATATAGCTGTCCTAAGCGTGCGTTGAGTTGATCCCATTCCGGTTGGGTGAGTCGTCCGCTCTTGATTTTTTCACCTTCAATCTCGCACACGTTGCATATTAAGCGGTTCACGAGCTGTAGGTTTGACATTTCGAGTGAGAACACAGCAACAGGAGTGTTAAGATTCACAGCCATGTTTTTTGCCATAGATAGCACGAATGCTGTTTTTCCCATAGCAGGACGAGCCGCGATAATTATGAGGTCGGAATTTTGCCATCCCGAGGTGAGTTTGTCAAGTTCATGGAATCCGGTTTCAAGACCGCTCAATCCACTTTCACGATTGGATGCAGCTTCTATCTGTTTTATCGCATCGCCGATAACAGGGTCGATCTGTGTAACATCCTTTTTTACGTTGCGTTGAGAAATTTCAAATAATTTACCTTCCGCTTCTTGGAGAAGATCATCGACATCATTGGATTCGTCGAAAGCCTTCGATTGCACTAATGATGAGAAACGTATAAGTTCGCGAGCAAGATATTTTTGTGCAATAATACGTGCATGAAATTCAACGTGCGCAGCCGATGCCACACGAGCGGTGAGTTCCGAAATACGGAATGCTCCACCCACATCGTCAAGAGTACCGTTGATACGCAATTGCTCGGTTACGGTGAGCATGTCGATAGGGCGTTGGCTTGCGCCAAGAGCTACGATTGCTTCGTAAATTTGTTGGTTTGTAGGGTTATAGAAGCTGTCGGGCTTCAATATATCGCACACCACAGAATATGCATCCTTTTCGAGCATTAGAGCGCCGAGTACAGCCTCTTCAATTTCGGTGTCTTGAGGTTGTAGTTTACCGAGCTCTGATACTTGTGGTACTACTACATCCTGTTTCCGTTTCCAGTTTTTCTTGTCGTTGTTAAATTCCATCAATTGATTATTATCTTGCAAAAATAATGAATTGTGTCAAATATATCATGCTTCACCATGGCAAAATATGATAAAATAAAACAGTCGTTGGCTATGCGGACAAAAAAGAGTAATTTCCGACGTTTGACACTTTGCTTGATAAACAGTTGTCCTATAGTCTGTTATGGTG
>CAZYQA010000192.1:0-5069 GCA_964649555.1 uncultured Muribaculaceae bacterium | reverse complement strand
CTAAGTTGGCAAAAGAGGATAATGGAACCATATTACCATTAGGGTTCTTCACACCCAATTGCAAAACACCTTTTACAAATGAGCGGGATTGAGCATTACCTTGTATCAATACTTGGAAGATTCTATCATACTCCACATAATCATTCACATAAGCCGATCCCATATAAGTGGATATAGTGCTGAATACCTCTTTTATATTTAAGCCCATTAATTCCAGCTTATCTCTATTTATATTTAGCATATAAATAGGTGTAGAGGCTTGATATTGGGTTTGAAGCATAGCAATTTCAGGATAATCTCTTACAGAGGCAACTAACTCATCAACAGCATTCTGTAATTGGAAAGATCCATAACTATTAATATCTTCCAGCTCCATATTCAACCCGCTGGATACACCCAAGCCCGGAATTGAAGGGGGCACTATTGCATACACAGTAGCCTCCTGCCATGTTGCACAATACTCGTTAATCCTGTCGGTTATTGCAAATACAGATTCAGATTTCTTAGTTCTTTCATCCCAAGGCTTAAGCATCACAAACAATGATGCGGCATTAGGTTCAGCACCACCTCCCATCAAAGAATACCCGTTAATAGCTACAACTGTTTGCACTCCGGGAATAGTAAGCATATACTCTTCTAATCTGCTCCCTATCTGGGCTGTTCTTTCCAAAGATGAGGCAGCCGGCAATTGTGCAGCCACCATAAAATACCCCTGATCCTCATTTGGAAGGAAAGAAGAAGGGGTTCTCATATATAACCACACTGTAAATGCAACAAATACCAAGAATGCCAAAACTACAGTTTTACTATAATTTAATAATTTGGTAATTACCTTGACATACCATCTCTCACAAGCACCATAAATATCATTAAACCACCTGAATAGAAAGAATTGCTTTTTAGCACCACTCTCATCCCCTTTTTTATCTGGAGTTAAGAAAATTGCACACATAGCCGGAGTAAATAATATTGAGACAATTCCACTCAATAGAGTCGCAAAAGCAATAGTGATAGCAAACTGCCTATATAGTTGCCCTGTAATTCCACCCACAAATGCTGTTGGAATAAACACCGCCAGCAACACTATTACAATACCTACAACAGGCCCAATAATATCTTTCATAGCCTCATTAACGGCCTCTCTTCTCACCTTCTTCTGGAATGCAGCCACATCTTGGGTACCTGCAGGGGGCACGAGCTTATCTGAAGTGAGATAGCGTGTTGCATTCTCCACCACCACAATTGCATCATCTACTACAATTGCAATCGCCAATACCAACCCAAATAAAGTAAGAGTATTCACCGAGAATCCAAAAACTTTCATCAATGCAAATGTTCCCACAATAGAGATAGGAATTACAATCACAGGGATAAACATTGCCCTGAAACTTTGTAAAAAGAACAAGATAACCAATATTACAAGCAATAATGTCTCTACAAAAGTTTTAATAATCTCTTTAATTGAAGCATGCACAAAATCAGCAGTATTCAATACGATTTCACACTGCACACCTTCAGGTAAATATTGTTTTATGTATTCAACCTCATTAGAGACTTCATTTGCAACATCAATTGCATTTGCTCCAGGCAACTGATATATACCGATTGCGGCATTTTGCATTCCATTTTGTGAAGAGGACATTGTGTATGTCTGGCTACCAACTTCAATTGTAGCTATATCTTTTAATCTTAAAAAACTCCCATTAGGATAACTTTTTATAACAATATTCTCAAAATCCGCAACTTGCGACAAACGTCCCGGCACATTCAAAGTATATTGAAATCCTGCATTGGAATTAGCAGGAGGTGCTCCAATAGCACCTGAAGATATCTCTTGATTCTGTGCAGATATAGCACTATAAACGTCACTCGGATCAAGCCCTCGTATTCGCATTTTCTCAGGATCCATCCAAATTCTCATACTATAATTACCTGCACCGAATACAGATACACTACCAACACCAGGTAGCCTGCTCAGCCTATCAATTAAGTTAATTTGAGCATAATTTGTAAGATATAATGCATCATATAACGGATCCTTTGAAGTAAGGGATATAAACATTACAATATTAGTAGATTGCTTTTGTGTAGTTACCCCTTGTTGTAATACGGCATCAGGCAATTTTCCCTGGGCTGCATTCACCCTGTTCTGAACTAATACAGATGCCATATTAATATCTGTCCCCAATTCGAATGTTACCGTCAAGCTATATGTACCATTAGATGAACTTGAAGAGCTCATGTACATCATTCCCTCTACTCCATTCACTTGTTCCTCAATCGGAACGCCTATTGTCTGAGCAATTGTAGTTGCGTCTGCACCCGGATATACTGCCGAAACATTAATTGTCGGGGGTGTAATATCAGGGTATTGCGCTACCGGAAGCGAAGACAAGGTAAACAACCCTGCTACAAAAATCAGAATAGCAATAACAGAGGCAAATATTGGTCTATTTATAAAAAACTTTAACATATCATTAGATTTTATTTAGCGATTTGCACTTTGCTTCCCTCTCTCACTTTCAATAACGCTTTATTAATATACATATCATGTGGATTAATACCGGAAGTGACTATACGTAATGTATCATCAATTAATGCACCTGTTGTGATATGTTTGAAAAGAACAGTATATATCCCCGAAGAGTCCTTATCACTTAGAACATACAGATAATTTCCCGATTGATTAGTACCGATAGATGTATTATTCACCAATATAGCATTATTATCAACCTCATAAGGGAGCTGAACATTTACATATAAGCCATCTTTTAATATATCATCTCTGTTTTTGAGTTTTGCTCTTACCGCGAAAGTTCCGGTTGATAAATTTATATTAGGAGCAATATAATCTATTTTACCTGCAAATTTTTCAGTCATACTTGTAGAATTACCAGATTCCTGCGTTCCAAAATTAATAGCCAGAGAATCCAAATTTTTCACGGAAGGGAGAAGAGATTCCGGTACTGCAAAATTTACATATACATATCTATCATCATAAACCGTAGCCAAAGTTACAGCAGATGCTGCACCATTCACATATTGCCCTACAGAATAAGCATTCACCGACACCTTACCTTGCGTAGCTGCTTTAACATAGCAATAACTCAGATTTGTTTCAGCAGTTTTTAATGCAGCTTTTGCACTCACCACAGCAGCTTTTGATTGATCTAAATTTGATTTAGATTGAATAACATCTATCTCACTTACAGCATCACTTTTAGATGCTTCAACCATTCTCACATAATTATTCTCGGCATAAACAAGAGCAGCCTGTGCAGACTCAAGAGATCCTTTGGCCTGATTAACCGCATTTTCATACAATGTAGGCTCAATCACAAATAATACAGCCCCTTGATTTACATATTGCCCCGGTTTATAGTTAACCTGAGTAATATATCCACTCACCCTGGCAATTAATGGTATACTATTATCAGCAGCCAAAGATCCCGGATAATCATTCACTAGTGTTACACTTTTCACTATCGGGGCAGATACGGTCACACTCTGATAATGCTCTCCCGCATGTGTATTACTCTTTTTTTCTTTACAGGAAAAAACTGTTACAGCAACTATGCTTAATACAACAATAAACTTTTTCATTATAATAAACTTTAATTATTAACAAATTAAAAAACAGGTAATCCTAATGCTTTCTCCAATTGGATAAATGCATTTACTTTCTGCCCCATTGCAGATACAAGTGAGTTTTCATAACTCAATAATGATCTTTGAGCATCCAGAACAGTAGTAAAATTCTGCAAACCCATTTTATATAATTCCAATGATAGCTTCAATACCTCTACCCCTTCGTCTCTTACATTAGTATAATCTGTCACTTGTTTACTATAGGCAGAATACAAAGCAATTGCATTATCTACCTCTTGCATGGCTGTTATAACAGCTAAATTAAATGAGCTTATTGCTTCCTCCCAATTAGCTTTTGCCAATCTTGTATTCTCTTGAATTTGCCTGCCACTGAATAGTGTCCACGATATAGATGGATTAACTGTAAACTCCATATTCGGCTCTTTGAATATCCTCTTAAAATCTCCGTTTGCATACCCTATTGATGCTTTCATAAAGAATTGAGGAAACCAATCAGCTTTAGAAGCACCAACTAATGCAGCTAATGAATTTACAGTATATTCTTGCGCTTTAATATCGGGGCGTTCTAATAAAGATTGTAAGTTTATTTCAATATTATTATCCAAAGTTACAACAGGAATCGGACCTATTCTCCATAAAGGAGATTTTTTATAAATATTTACATCTGAAGTATTTATATACCCATTTTCTCCTATATACCCTTCAGGTGCAGCTCCCAATAATATATATATGGCATTTATTTGCTGAATAATCTGAGCCTCCAGCACAGGCAATTGTGCTTGTGAAGTCTGATAAACCGATTTAGCTTGTAGAACATCTAATTTAGAAGCCAAACCTGTATTATACCTTGCAACTGTAATATCATATATTTTTAGCTGAGAAGCGATATTCTCTTGAGTTACAAGATATTGCTGTTGATATGTTCTTAATGTAACATAAGTTGAAGCAACCTCTGCGCATACAGAAATCATTGCCCAATTAAAATTTTCAAGAGAAACCTTATATAAATCTTTTTTTGATTTAACATTTTTTCTGATAGACCCAAAAACATCTATTTCCCATGAAGCGGATGCCCCTAAAAAGGCCTGATTTGCATACACAGGATGTCCCGATGCATTTAATGAAGCTGATTCTCTATCTCTTTCCCAATTAGCATTTAATCCAATTGTGGGAAAAAATGAGGATTGAGAAATTCTCTTTGTTGCTTGAGCTGCAGCAATTCTATCAATTGCTTGTAAAACATTTTTATTGTTTGCTATTGCATTGGAGACTAAAGAGTCTAAAATTCTATCCCCAAATAAAGATGAAAACTGTTTAGTTATAGTGCTAGCATCCTGTGCTAATAACACTTGGCCAACTGATAAAGAGCCGAGTACAAATAATAAACAAGCCGCTTTTAATAATTTTTTCAACGATACAGGCATAATAATACTTTTAATTATGCTTGAATAACAAGTATT
>CAZYQA010000191.1:2073-5085 GCA_964649555.1 uncultured Muribaculaceae bacterium | reverse complement strand
TTCCAAAGTGAATCGCTAGAGCATATATTCAGATATATAGAGAGGAGATATGATATTACATATTTTTTTGTAAACGATAATTTAAAAAACTTAAAATTCACAGGGGCATTCAATAGAAATAGTTCACTTGAAGATATTTTTAAAGTACTTGGACATCTGGTTGATGTAAAGTTTGAAGTACAAAATTTTGAAATAACACTTGATTCGGAGAAAAAGAAAATATTAATAAAATAGAATAGCCGCTGCTAAACGAAAGTGCACAATCGGCTCAACAGCGGATATTCGCAATCTTAAAAACAAACAAATCTATGAAAAAAAACAAAAACAATCAAAAAAAACTAAGGCTTAAAATTGCTACAACCTAAATCTTAACAATCTTAAAAACAATTCAAAACAGATGAGAACAAAAAACAAAAAATCTCCATTTAGGATGGGGATAGGATTGACGTATGTTGTAATGGCAATAATCATGCTGCAACTAAGCGCCTCAACAGCTTATGCGTCAAAATATTACCAAGATGAAAAAAGCATAAACATTAGAATCAACAAAGGGACTATTGAAAAAGCATTCACAGAGTTTCAGAAGCAAACAGGGTTAATTGTTGTGTATAATGATGACTCATTTAATGCAAAGAACATTGTATCTGTAAACATTGAAAACGGATCTATCGAATCATTTTTCCAAAAGGTACTAGATAATACAGGAATGACATTTAAGACCGAAGGAAAATATGTTGTGATTATTCCCAAAAGTGAATTAAAAGCTACCCAAAACTCCAAACAAAAAAATCTGAATTACACAGGTGTGATTTTAGATACCAAAGGGGAGCCGGTTATTGGAGCAGGTGTAATGATAACAGGGACAGCTTTAGGGGTAAGCACCGATGAAAATGGTAAATACTCGATAAGTGTAACACCGGAAGATATTACATATACAGTTACATCTATCGGAATGGAAACTAAAATAGTTCCAATCCAGAATAATATCAAAATTGTATTAAAAGAGGACACACAACTACTTGAAGAAATAGTAGTGGTGGGCTATAACACAGTAAAGAAAAGCTCATTAACGGGATCATTAGATGTAGTATCTTCAAAAAAAATGGAGAGAGCATCATCACCATCACTCGAAAGCAGGCTCCAGGGACAAGTACCGGGGCTAATGATTATCAATGGCTCAGGGCAACCCGGCAGCTCAAATGTAAGTATCAGAATTAGAGGAACAGGCTCTATGCTTGGATCAAACACACCATTATATTTAATGGATGGAGTGATGATTGAAGCAGCTCAATTTGCAACTCTCAACCCTAACGATATTGCAGATATACAAGTATTAAAAGATGCAGCATCAACAGCTATCTATGGATCAAGAGGTGCTAATGGAGTAATATCAATTACTACAAAATCAGGACAAGAGGGAACCACCAAATATAATTACAGAAGCCAGTATGGATTTTCAAAATTCAGACAAGGTGTTGAAATAATGGATGCACAAGAAAATATTGAATTTCAAAGAATGTGTGCAGAAACTATGTTAAATCTGGGTAAATTATCTTCATTAAATATTCACCCCTTGATGAGGCCTCTTGCTTACGAAATGAAAGAGCAACAAGGAACAATCACAGATGCTGAATTAAAATACTTGAATGAAAGAAGAGGTATTTTAGAGAGTGCCAGAAACACAAATACAGACTGGATGGATCTTATGACACAAAACGGCTTTACCATGGAGCAAAGTTTAAGTGTATCAGGTGGATCTCAAAAAACAAAATTCTTTATCTCGGGCTCATACCTAAATCAAGAAGGTATCATGAAGGAGACCGGGTTAGATAGAATATCAGGAAGATTTAACCTTATCAGCAAGCCCAATAAATACCTTGAATATGGCGTGAAGTTCACATTAGGATATGGTGAAACCCGCTTCCACGGTAGTGGCTTTGGATGGACAAACCCTTGGTTTACATCTCTATTAGCATTCCCTTACGAATCACCTGAAAAATGGAATAGTAAAGATAACCCTAGTCTTTTATTAAAATATAGAAAAAGCACCAATAAAGATCTTAAAATGGTTGGATCTGCATACTTAACTGTTAATGCTACAGAATGGTTAAGCTTCAAGACCAATTTCGGCATGGATCACAAGAACACTAAAGGTGAATCATTTACGCTTCCTGACCACCCTGCTGCATTTACTACAAAAGGAAATATGGGAAGAAGCACATCTAATCTTACCAGATATACTTGGACAAATACAGCAAATTTCAACAAAACTATCGGCGATAAAAATGTAATTAATGCCGTTGTAGGTATGGAGATGTTCCAAGGAAGATACGATGGATTTAATTTTACAGGTTATGATATTGATCAATATATGTGGGACACTGTTGCAGGTATAGGTGATAAAACAGGTGCTTCCAACAATCCACCTTCAATTGGAGGTAGTAAGACAATGAGCAACCTTATGTCGTTTTTCGGACAAGTAAACTACACCTACGATAATAGATATATATTATCAGGTAGTGTAAGATATGACTCCTCTTCTAAATTCCAAAAAAACAATAGAAGCCAAGTATTCTACTCGGCAGGCGCATCATGGAATATTCATCGTGAGAAATTTATGCAATCTACAAGCAACTGGCTTAACCAATTAAAGGTAAGAGCAAGTTTCGGTACAACCGGTAATCAGGATGGAATTAATGACTTTGGTACTTATGACGGATATGTAAAAACATCCTATGCAGGTAATACAGGATATAGAATTAATCAGATAGGTAACCCGGATCTAAAATGGGAAACTTCTCAACACCTAGATTTTGGTATTGATATCTCATTATTCAACTCCAGACTGAATGGTACAATTGATTTATACAATAAGAAGACAAAAGATCTGTTCATGTCTAAAGAGATATCTCAAACATCAGGATTCAGATCTATATTAACAAATGCCGGTTCAATAACAAATAATGGTGTAGAGGTGACTCTTAGTGGAGATATTATCAGAAAAAATGACTT
>CAZYQA010000191.1:0-2063 GCA_964649555.1 uncultured Muribaculaceae bacterium | reverse complement strand
AATGACTTCACATGGAACTTAAGCGTAAACTTTACTTATAATAAAAATAAGGTGAAAAAGCTAAGCGAATGGAATAAAAATGGCTTCACAAGCGGTTATACTTTTATAAAAGAGGGGGAATCATTAGGCACCTGGTATATGAAAGAGTGGGCAGGCGTTGATCCTAAAAATGGAAACCCACTTTTTGTAGGAAGAGATGGTGAAAAAACTCCTGTAATTGGTAATGCAGATCAAAAGATGATTTACGGCACAAGTGAGGTTCCTTACTTCGGAGGATTCAATACTACATTATCATATAAAGGTTTATCTTTATTTGCAATGTTTACTTATGCTTTGGATTATACCATTATGAATGGAAACAGATGGTTTATTGACAATCCTAGCTTCAATGGTAATAAGCCTAGAAAGCTATTAAATATGTGGATGAAAGAGGGGGATATTACCAATGTTCCATCTATAGGTACTAAATATAACCCAAGCCCAATGGCTTCACAATTCTTGGAGAAAGGGGATCATATCAAGTTAAAAACTCTAAGATTATCTTATGACTTCTCAGGTGCGCTTCTTAAGAGAACTAATTTTATCAATGGTATTTCTCTGTATGCTCAAGGTGAGAACATTTGGATAGGAACTAAATATTCAGGCTCTGATCCTCAGGTGAGTGGCGGCACTGATAATGCCTTATACCCTGCTCCATTTACTATGACCTTTGGATTGGATATTAACTTTTAATTAGCTAAAAAATGAAAAAAATATTTAAAATAGGTATAATATCTGCCATATTATTACAATCGTGTAATTACAATAACCTTGAACCATTTGATTTCGTGGGATCATCAGATGCTTTCAGTTCAGTAAAATCTGTAGAAGAGGTTGTCACCGGTGCATATTCAAGATTATCAATAAGAACAAACTTGGTAATAGCAGAGATGGCAAGTGATAATGTATATCAAGGGGGGCAATTTGGTGGATTGGGAGATGTTAGTTTCCAATGGAGCTATACACCTCAAAGTGGAGATCATGGCACTATATGGAGTGGAAATTATCAAGTTATCAACGAAGTAAACAGGCTTATAATAAATGCTGTAAATGTAAAACCTGCAAATGAAGCTGAAACAAAAAGATTGAATCATGCAATTGGAGAGGCGCACTTTTTAAGAGCATATTCTCACTTTGTATTATTGCAATTTTTTGCAGATTGCTCAAAAGAGGAAGGCTACGGAATACCATGTATTAAAAAGCCTCACACTTTAGATATGCCATCAAGAAACAGCGTTAAAGAGTGCTATGAATTTATATTAGAAGATCTAAAGAAAGCTGAATCACTTTTGAGTATTGATAAACCTAAAGACCCGGCTTACGGATCAAAAGCAGCAGTATATGCACTTATAGCAAGAGTTAATCAATTCAGGAGCAACTGGGGTGAAGCACACTCTTATGCTACAAAAGCACTTGAACTTGTACCTCTTGCAAACAAAGATGATTATAAAAAGATATGGAGTGATGATTCCAATAGCGGAGTAATATTTGAGTTAAGAAGGTTAGCAGGTAGCTCTGCTATTGGAACCATCTTTTACCAAGCAGATAACAGTATTGCTTATGGCCCTTCTGATAGCTACAGAGCTACATTATCAGACAATGATGTTAGAAAAGATTTATTTACTGCTATTGGCCCTGATAGGGATGGATTACTACTACCTATCGTAGTAAAATACCCCGGTCCGAAAGAGGCAAGAGGTAGAAACGATGAAAAAATATTAAGATCTGCTGAAATGGTATTCATTCAAATTGAAGCAAATATTCATAACGGAAACGTTGCTGAGGCTAATAAAATGCTTAATGAGTTTAGAAAATTAAGAATTTCAGACTATACCGATAATACATATTCAAAAGATCAATTAATAGAAGAGCTACTATTGGAAAGACAAAGAGAACTAGCTTTTGAAGGGCATAGATTCTTTGATTTGAGAAGATATAATAAAGATATAGTAAGAGAGGGATCTGTAAAACTTTCAGATATAGGTTTATTTAAATTTTTGATGCCTATCCCTCATTCCGAAATC
>CAZYQA010000190.1:0-5111 GCA_964649555.1 uncultured Muribaculaceae bacterium | reverse complement strand
GGGGCCTAAAATTAGTAATGGAGTTAAAATATGGCACTTCTCACATATTATGAGTAATTGCATAATAGGGGAGAACTGTAATATTGGTCAAAATGTTGTTATATCCCCGGAAGTTATTTTGGGAGCAAATTGCAAAGTGCAAAATAATGTGAGTATATATACCGGCGTTATTTGTGGTGATGATGTTTTTCTTGGCCCTAGTTGTGTTTTTACCAATGTTATCAATCCCCGTAGTGCCGTAAATAGAAAAAACGAGTATAAAAAAACAATTGTGGGTAAAGGTGCAACCATTGGTGCTAATGCCACTATTGTATGTGGGCACAATATCGGCGAATATGCCTTCATAGGGGCAGGAGCAGTTGTTACAAAAGAGGTGAAGCCTTATGAGTTGATAATTGGTAACCCAGGCAGGCATGGTGGCTGGATGAGTGAGTATGGGTATAAACTAAAATTTACACCCAGCGCGGTATCAGAAAATAATATCATGTACGCAGAGTGCCCCGAAAGCGGCGAGAAATATAAACTGGAAAAAAATAAGGTGTCTAAAATCTAAATTTTGACACCCTATTTTATTATCTATTTTTTGTTTAAGAAATCCAGCTTCTCATTTTTAACACTTATCTCAATCTCTAAGTCTTTCGAAATTTCGCCTGAGATAATTAGTGTAGCAAGTTCATTTATCAACTCTTTTTGTAGTAGACGTTTTATTGGTCTTGCTCCATAAGCAATGTCATATCCTTTATTAGCAAGATAGTCTAAAGCTTTTTTATTAAATGTAAGAGTAACACCTTTTTCTGCCATCATCTGCTCAATTTGATGAACTTGTAGCATCAAAATTCCTCTGATATCCTTCTCTGATAAAGGCTCAAACATAATCACTTCATCAATTCTATTTAAGAATTCAGGCCTTACGCTACGTTTAAGAACTTCTAATACAGCATTTTTGCAATCTGCTAAGGCCTGCTCTTTATCAACATCATTTATCTTCAACATATAATCTTGGATAATATCGCTACCTACATTACTTGTCATTATCAAAATGGTGTTCTTAAAGTTTACTGTGCGCCCTTTACCATCTGTTAAGCGTCCATCATCCAGTACTTGTAATAAAATATTAAATACATCTGGGTGCGCTTTTTCTATCTCATCAAATAGTACAACAGAGTAAGGTTTGCGCCTTACGGCTTCGGTTAATTGGCCACCCTCATCATATCCTACATAGCCCGGAGGCGCTCCAACTAAGCGTGTTACGGCAAAACTCTCCTGATACTCACTCATATCAATACGAGTCATCAAATTCTCATCATTAAATAAGAATTCTGCTAAGGCTTTTGCTAGCTCAGTTTTACCAACCCCTGTGGTACCTAGGAATAAGAATGATCCGATAGGGCGCTTTTCATTTTGCAAGCCTGCACGGGAGCGCCTTACGGCATCGGCAACAGCTTTTATAGCTTCATCTTGCCCAATTACACGTTTATGTAGCTCTTTCTCCAAATTCAAAAGCTTATCCTTTTCGCTTTGGAGCATTCTTTTCACAGGAATGCCTGTCCATTTAGCTACCACCTCTGCTATATCTTCCGGCCTTACCTCCTCATTGATAAGCGGGCTCTCATTCTTAGCTCTTTTAGCTGCTAATTCATCAAGTTTTGCATTTATTTCTCCAATCTTACCGTATCTTATTTCGGCTACTTTTGCGTAATCACCTTGCCTTTCAGCCTCATCAGCTTTTTGTTTAAGATCCTCTATCTCTTGTCTATATTTTTGCATTGAGTCTAAAACAGCTTTCTCCTCTTTCCATTGTTTGTCGTATATCTTTTGCTCATCACTCAATACACTCAATTGATTTGTTATCTCGCTAAGTTTTGGAGATTTACCCTCTCTTTTAATAGCTGCTTTCTCAATTTCTAATTGTTTGATGCGTCTATTTAGCTCATCTATTTTCTCAGGTACAGAGTTCATCTCCAACCTTAGTTTAGATGCTGCTTCATCTATAAGGTCAATTGCTTTATCGGGCAAGAATCTGTTTGTTATGTATCTGTGTGATAGATCAACTGCTGCTATAATTGCATCATCCTCAATTCTCACTTTATGGTGATTCTCATACTTCTCTTTCAAGCCACGTAAGATAGAGATACTCTCTGCCGGAGTAGGTTCATCCACCATTACCATTTGGAAACGTCTTTCCAATGCTTTGTCTTGCTCAAAATATTTCTGATATTCATCAAGTGTTGTAGATCCTACGGTGCGCAATTCTCCGCGCGCAAGAGCTGGTTTTAATATGTTTGCCGCATCCATAGCTCCGCTACTTTTGCCGGCTCCCACAAGAGTATGAATTTCGTCTATATACAAAATTATCTCCCCTTGGCTTTCGATTACTTCTTTGACAACAGATTTTAATCTCTCTTCAAACTCTCCTTGATATTTTGCTCCTGCAATTAAAGCACCCATGTCAAGGGAGTAGATTAATTTATTTTTAAGGTTCTCGGCAACATCTCCATGTACGATTCTTTGTGCCAATCCCTCAGCAATCGCTGTCTTACCTACCCCTGGTTCTCCTACCAGAATAGGATTATTTTTTGTTCTTCTACTTAAAATTTGTAGTACGCGCCTAATCTCCTCATCACGTCCTATGACAGGATCTAATTTTCCTTGCTTGGCTAATTCGACCAAATCAATGGCATAATGCTTCAAAGCGCTTGTACTCTCATTAGATTGATTATTGTTCATAACGCTAAATGTTTTTTGATTTAAACGTAAATTTTTCTCATTCGTTCAAAAAAATTGCCAATAAAATATAACTGGCAAATTGACAGAAACAATAAAATTTGTATATTTGTATGCAATGAACTGCAATAGACATTGCATAGCACTAAATTTCAGTAAATAATGAGCAAACAATACGATATACAAGACGAGCTAAAGGGGGGAGAACTATTACCATTGGTTGAAAGCTTCTACACTATTCAAGGTGAGGGATATAATACAGGAAAACCTGCATATTTTATAAGATTGGGAGGGTGTGATGTAGGATGTAGTTGGTGTGATGCCAAAGAGACATGGAATCCTAAAAAATTTCCACCAATAGAGATTGAAAAAATTGTAGAACAAGCTCTATCATTTCCAGCTCAGGCTATTGTCATCACAGGTGGTGAGCCTCTAAAATATCCACTAGATAAGCTATGTGATCAATTGTCATCTCATTCATTAGAGATATTTTTAGAGACATCAGGTTCTGAGTCTTTAAGCGGCAGGTTTGATTGGATATGTTTATCTCCTAAGAAAAATAAACATCCGTTAAAAACCAGCTATCAGGTAGCTGATGAATTGAAAGTGATTGTACAAGATGAATCTGATTTTGAATGGGCAGAGATTAATGCTGCACAAGTTAGAAGAGGTTGTAAGTTATATTTGCAACCTGAGTGGAGCAGAATGAAGGATATGATGCCTAAAATTATTGATTATGTGCTTAATAATCCTAAATGGAATATTTCGCTTCAAACTCATAAATTTATGAATATACCTTAAACGAATTTAAACTAAACACAAATACACTAATATGAATTTAAAACAAACTATAGCAACATTTTCAATAGTTGCATTGGCCTTATCACCGGCTTTTGCTCAAAAAAAAGCTAAAAATGAGGCTCCAAAAGAGGGTTACAATTTTACGACTGTTAAAGCAAATCCAATTACACCTGTAAAAAACCAAAGTAGTTCAAGCACTTGTTGGGCGTTCTCTGCTCTTTCTTTCTTAGAGAGTGAGGCAATTAAACAAGGAGCTCCTCAGAATTTAGATCTCTCTGAAATGTTTATCGTGTCTAATGCATATTCGGATAAAGCAGAGAAATTCTTACGTCTTGATGGCTTCTTAAATTTTTCTCCTGGTAGCTCATTCGGAGATGCTATCTATGTATTTAAAAATTACGGTATTGTACCTGATAGTTTAATGCATGGGTTAAATTATGGAGAAAACAGACACATGCATGGAGAATTGGATGCAGTAACAAAAGGTTATGTTAATGCATTGGTGAAAAAACCTTTACGTAAATATTCTACTGCTTGGAAAAAAGGTTTTGATGGTATTATGGCTGCTTACTTGGGGGAGATTCCTGAGAATTTTGTAGTTAATGGAAAAGAATATACTCCAAAAACTTATGCTGAGTCTTTAGGTATCAATCCTGATGATTATGTATCAATTACTTCTTTTACTCACCATCCTTTTTATAGCCAATTTGCTATTGAAGTACCAGACAACTGGCGTTGGGATTTATCATATAATTTACCTTTGGATGAAATGGTAGAGGTTATGGATAATGCAATTGAGAATGGATATACTATTGCTTGGGCTTCTGATGTAAGTGAGAAAGGCTTTACAAGAAACGGTTTAGGTATTGTTCCTGACGTGCAAGCTAATGAGAAAGCTGCTTCTGGTTCTGATCAGGAAAAATGGGTTGGTAAAACAACTGATGAGAAGAACGCGATCTTAAATAATATGAATACTCCTGGAAAAGAGATGAATATTACTCAGGAAATGCGTCAAAAAGGGTATGATGAAGCTACTACAACTGATGACCATGGAATGCATATCTATGGAGTTGCAAAGGATCAAAATGGAACTAAATATTATATGGTGAAAAATTCTTGGGGAGATAATAATACATATAAAGGAACTTGGTATGTTTCTGAGCCATTTATTAAATACAAAACTATGAATATAGTAGTAAATAAAAATGCTATCCCTGAGAAGATTAAAGCTAAACTTAATTTATAAAACTTAAAACAAAAACAAATGAAAAAGATTCTTTCATTAACACTTGCAGCAATGTGTGCCGGCTCAATGGCATTTGCGCAATATGAGTATCAATTTACTGTTGTAAAAGAGAATCCGGCTACTCCTGTGAAAAATCAGGCTAAAACAGGCACTTGCTGGAGTTATGCTACTAATTCTTTTATTGAATCTGAGTTGATCAGAAAAGGTAAAGGTGAACATGATTTGGCAGAAATGTTTATAGTTAGAAAAAACTATAACAGAAGAATGGATGATAATTATTTAAGAAGAGGGAGGTGTAGAGCTATGCAACGACGAAAACCAATCTTTGTAGGCGAACTTG
>CAZYQA010000189.1:0-5141 GCA_964649555.1 uncultured Muribaculaceae bacterium | reverse complement strand
CCATCTTGAACTTTTAAGAAAGAACGAGTTCTCTCTCCTTGCGAAAATGCAGGAAAAATTGTCTCAACCTCCTTAATAGCACAAGAGAATGAACGCCCTTGATTTAATTTATTAGGCAACTCATTCACTAGCTGAAAAACATCTCCTTTTTTATCAGCTCCAACAACTAAATCTACCCCCTCAATCTCCAGAATCTCCTGAGGTTTAAGTTGTGCATAACACCCTGTAACAGCGATAATAGCATCAGGATTTTGCTTATGCAATTTTCTAATAATATTTCTACATTTCTTATCTGCATGCTCAGTAACAGAACAGGTATTTATCACATAAATATCTGCAACAGCACTCTGAGCAACTTTCTCAAACCCATTATCAGTAAACTGACGCGCAATAGCCGAAGTCTCAGAAAAATTTAATTTACACCCAAGTGTAACAAAAGCTACTTTTTTCTCCATTCTTTATATTAACTCCTCACCTTATAAACTCATTACAACTCTTGATGCACCAATTAAGCCACCCATAGGAGGATTTAGTTTATCAATAGTAATTTGAGCATTTACGATAGTAGGAAACTCCTCTTTCACCGCATTTAATATACGTCTTGCCACAAACTCAAGTAAATGAGATTTAGGCTTCATTTCTCTTTTTATTATGTTGTAAATACTTTGATAATTTAAAGCATCCTCTATATTATCTGTGATAGAAGGTTTTGTCAGATCTGCTTCTACCCAAAAATTCACAATAAATTTATTTCCAATGATTTGTTCTTCGCAAAAACATCCATGATGTGCAAAGAATTCCATATTAATTAATTCAATTCTATCCATATTTATGCTAAAATTAAAAATACACAAGGTCTTTTACCTATCTCCATCATACTCTTTTTCCACGAAGCAACACTTTTTGTAACTATTGTTTCGGTAGGCAAAGTGATATCAGCTGCTACACAAACACGTGTATTATTCCCACAAGATGCTATAATATCTTTGAAAAGCTGATCATTTCTGTATGGAGTTTCAATGATAATCTGAGTTTGCGAAAGCTGTGCCGAAACTTTCTCTATGAGCTTTATTTTGGCTCTCCTCTCATCTGATTTTACAGGAAGATACCCCGTAAAAGCAAAGCATTGTCCGTTCAAGCCACTTGCCATAAGAGCAAGCATTAAAGATGAAGGCCCAACAAAAGGTTTTACAACAACTGAATTATTATGTGCCAACTTAACAAGTAAAGCTCCCGGATCTGCAACTGCAGGCAAACCCGCTTCTGAAATTAGCCCCACATTATTCCCGGCCAAAAGAATCTTAACATATTTCTCCACCTCTTCCGGCTTAGTATGCTCATTTAGCTCATAAAAATTAAGCTCCTCTATCTTCCCTTTAAGCCCAGCCTTAGATAAATATCTGCGTGCAGTGCGAACTTCCTCCACCACAAAATGTTTAATATGCGTAACCATCTCCAATACAGGCATAGGGATAACCTCCTTAGGATCATTATCTCCTAGCGGAGAGGGAATCAAATATAAAATACCACTCATATATAAAATTTAACATGCAAATATACATAAAATTGCATACCTTTGAGAACTATGACTAAATTAACATTTTTGGGTACAGGCACCTCTCAAGGCGTACCGATGATTGGCTGCGAATGTCACGTATGCAAATCGACAGACACAAAAGATAAAAGACTCAGATCATCCGCGCTCATAGAGCATAAAGGATTCAGACTGCTTATAGATTGTGGCCCCGATTTTCGTCAGCAGATGTTAAGAGAAAACATAAAAGATGTTGATGCTGTATTACTTACACACAACCACAAAGATCACACAGGAGGGCTTGATGACATAAGAGCATTTAATTACTTTAGAAAAGAGGCATTTCCCATTTTTTGTGAAGATTATGTTTTAGATTCATTGAAAAAAGAGTACTCTTATGCGTTTGAAGAATTTAAATACCCTGGGATTCCAGAATTTGACATACATATAATTACTGAAGAGCCATTCATCATTACCAAGACAATAAACGGTGAGGAAAAATCGATAGAGATAACACCAATCAGAGTAATGCATTTGAAGCTCCCTATTCTTGGATTTAGGATTGGAAATACAGCATATATAACAGATGCCAACTTTATACCTGAATCTGAATTTCAAAAGCTACACAACCTCAACACGCTGGTAATAAACTGTGTAAGAGAAGAGAAACATATATCACATTTTAGCTTGGATGAAGCATTAGAGAATGCCGCAAGGATAGATGCTCATAAAACATACTTAACACACCTATCACACCAAATTGGTACGCATAACGAGTTAATTCATAAAATAGAACAAAGGAGAATAAAAGGGAAAATAAAAATGCCGGCTCATGTAGAACCGGCTTATGATGGCTTAGCTATATAACAGCCTATTTATTATCATCTTGCCAATTAATCTTTAAGTGAGTACCATCGCAGAAAGGTTTATGAGCTGAGTGCCCACATCTGCAAAGAGCAGTTTTACCTTTTTGAATACTCTCTTTACCATCTTTATCAATGAGTCTAAACTCACCATCAACAATTAGTGGTCCATTATGCACAACAGTAATAGAAACCATTTTCTCTTTATCTTCCATAATACTCGATTTTAATGTTTTATCAATAACAAACAGAGAATTATAATTGTTGCAATAAATCAATTAAACTTTCACTGGAGGGGCGAGGGGCATTTGAGTTAATATATGATTATTCTTGATAATTAGTATCAGCTTCAATATTTCGACGTCCCACCTCTATCTCATTCACAAGCTCTTCTTCTGTTGGTAGGTAAGGCATAAACTTAGTAGCAAACAATTTTTCATTATCTTTCAATATAGAGTATTTAACGACGGTCTCGTTCCTATCTGCACAAAGAATGATGCCAATTGTTGGATTATCACCTTCAGGTTTTTTTAGGTCATCGAACATACGGCGATACATATCCATTTGTCCTATATCTTGATGTTTTAGCTGCCCTGCTTTAAGGTCTATCAGCAAAAAGCATTTCAATATATAATTATAAAAAACAAGGTCAATATAAAAATGCTCTGTTTCTGTGCTAATACGATACTGACGTGCAAAGAAGGTAAACCCTTTGCCAAGTTCAAGTAGAAAGTGTTGCAACTTGTCTATTAATGCACTTTCAATTTCTTTCTCCGTAGCGGATATCGGTTGCGATATATTCAAGAACTCAAATACATAAGGATCTTTTATAAAATTAGAGACCTGCAAAGTATCTTTATTATTATTAGAAAATATATCTTCTTTATCTTTTGACGATAAAAGCCTCTGGTAATAAAATGTATTTATATTGCGTTCTAGCTGACGAACGCTCCATGATTGTTCTGCAGCTTCTTTAAGATAGAAGCGACGCGCATTAATATCATCAACTCTCATTATCAACCTATTGTGACTCCATGTCAATTTGCTACACAGTGTGTAGCAAATCTCTGAATCAGGATAAGTAAGATAGAATTGTCTGAAGTTTCGCAAATTGGCGTATGAAAACCCTTTACCAAACTCTTCGGTCAAGGCTATGGATAACTCTTTTAATATTGCTTCACCATATGCAGCCTTATCTTTCCCCTGCTGCTCTTTATTAACAATCCTTTCTCCTATTTTCCAATAAGCCTCTACCATTGCTGAATTGATAGCAACGTATGCTTTCTGTCTAGCTTGAGTTAATATAGATTTAATCTCCTGTATATAAGTTAATTTTATCATATTAATATTTTATTTACCTCTACTTATCCTATCTCCCCATCGGGCAATAAATTGCATTAATCATGCATAACAAAGATAACTATTTTAGAATATCTATAGAAAACAACCCTCCTTTCATCAATGAATTAAATATAAGAGTAAGCTTTAGAGAATTAATAAATCAATTAAACTTTCACTGGAAGGGCGTGGGGCATTTGCATCTATCAAAACACCCTCTTTATTATATATAAGATAATGAGGAATATATTTATGATTAATAGATTTTAAGAAATTGTAATCTCTATTCTCCACAAAGAAACATAAATCATCTTTTAATTTATATTTTTCAATAGCTTTTAACCAATCATTATACCTATCCCCCAAAGCTAAATAGATAAACTTAACATCTTTACCTTTTAACTCATCCTTAAGTTTATCTTTATACTTAAATTGAGCTACACATGGAGCACACCAACTTGCCCAAAAATCTACATATAATACACTACCTTTAAGAGAATCTAAGATACTTTGCAGGGTAAAACTCTCACCACTCACATCCTTAATAATAAGGTCATTATCCGTTGTAGAATAAATAACTTTATTCTTCCCTACAAGTATTTCTGAATTATACCTTTCGTTAAACAATGGCGCTAACTCATTATATCTTAATTCGTTTGGAGACATTAACATTCTCAATCCATCTTTCAATAAATTAAGAGCAAAATATTGCATACATTTTTTGTCTGTATAATTTAAGGTGTCATTTGCTCCTATAGTTTCATATATCAACTCTGGATTTCTAGTCTTTATAACTTGGTGAACAACATCAATAAATTTATTATTATGGTAAATAAGATTAATATTCTTTGGATAGAACTCAAACCCATTAGTAAAGTTATTAAGTTTAATATATTTTTGAACCCGATCATTTCTATATTCTAAGGTGGAATTATAAAACGAATTATAAATGCTATCTATGAGAGAGTTATTATTTAATGAATCATATGTATGTTTTTGGCTGTAGAAATAATTAAAAAAACATTCGGAATAGATTGAATCAAGATTTATTTTATACTTTTTATTAAAATCAATTATAAAAGGCGTTAACTGCTTTACTGGCCTCATAGCTACTTTATGATGATCTATAGAAAAAAGAGCATCTAAAGAATAGTTATTAATGCTGCTTTCAGGCAAATGATTCTGCAAATTATATAAGTATGTATAAAACTCATTTGTTTTACTTGTGGCTATTGGTCTGTTTATGGAATCATAAGTAATCAAAACCGTATCACCAGCAATGAATTTATAATACATATCCTCAAAAGCCATATATTTATGGATAGCCTCTGCATACCCTTCAAAGATTGGAATTTCTACTGTATCATAGCCCAACATCCTAGGCTCATAATTCAACAACAAATAAT
>CAZYQA010000188.1:0-5145 GCA_964649555.1 uncultured Muribaculaceae bacterium | reverse complement strand
AAGAAGCATAAAAGAGGGATATCAAGATTATAGAAATTAAGACTGAGAATAAAATCATTAAGCAATTATTTAATATTGGTAATAAGGTGGTTCAGAGAGTTATATGATGCAATTGTGCAGCTACATTTTTTATTACTTAAAATAAAGAATCTTACTTGGCTCTTATAATCTTGAATATTTAGCCGCTCCAAGATTTTCTCAATAGAGGGTGTAACTTCATCAAAGATTCCCACAAGGATATTATTACATACTTCGCATTTAAATTTTACATACGCATCCGTAAGTGCTGATGATAGACTCTCTCTCCCTTGTGAGTAAGTAACATTGTAGCAATTAAGTTTTTTTATCAGTGCAATCTGAGCTCCTATTGTATTGAAAGTTGATTGTATAAAAGGTGTAGGGTTCAATTGTTGCTCGTTATTCTGGATCATATTTTTTAAGAATTTCTCGCTATCATTTATACACCCAAGCCAACTTGCAGTAATTATCGCGTCAATCTCACCATATTGCTCAAACTCATCTATAGCTTCCACTCCGGCTCCAACAGCTGATTTTAGTAATGCACCCATCCTCCTTCTTGTATTCATGCATGGAATTAACTCCTTTATATCTTTGTTCAAAGAGTTACCATCTTTAATTATATTTAAGTATATCTCCATTATTTAGCCGATAATATTAAAGATGAACAATTACCTCCAAATCCAAATGAGTTGGATATTATATTTCTTATTTTTAGTTCGCAGTTATTGATAAGAGGTGATATTGCAAGATCATCCATCTTGTTCTCGAATCCAGCATTTGAAAATACAACATTGTTTTCTAATGCTAAGATAGAGAATATAGCCTCTATCACACCCGATGCAGCAAGAGTATGCCCGGTATATCCTTTAGTTGAGCTAAATGCAGGAACATTATTGCCAAAAACTCTTTGAATAGCAATCCCTTCCGTTAAATCATTATTAGGTGTGCCTGTCCCATGAGCATTTATATAATCAATATCATCAGGGGCTAATGATGCCATTTTAAGGGCATTATTCATTGATAAATATGCCCCTTCACCATTGGGAGATGATGCAGTCTGGTGGAAAGCATCATTCATATTTGAATATCCGCTTAATTTGCAATAAACTTTATTAGCACTCTCCTCTTTGCATAATACAACATATCCAGCCCCCTCCCCAAGGTTTATTCCATCTCTATTTGCAGAGAATGGTTTACATGGGTTTTTAGAGAGGATCATTAATGAATTAAATCCATTAATTGTAAATTTGCATAAGGCATCGGTACCTCCGGCAATTACAAAATCGGCTATGCCCGCTTCAATGAGTTGAGCACCTAAAATAATAGCATTAGCAGATGATGAGCAAGCTGTACTTATTGTGGTTTTGTAACCTTGGAGTTTGCAATACTCTGCAATTCTATCTGTACTGTCATTACAAGAGTGCCCTGCAATATCTCTCAATCGCCCTTTTTTAGGATCATACATAAAATCTTTATAGAAAGACTCGGATAGATCCATTCCTCCTGTTGTTGTAGATGAAATAAAAGCAACCTTAGGATTAATTGTAATGTTGGAATCAATAATTGCTTGCTTTGCAGCAATAGCCCCAATTAATGTACTTCTGGATACACTTTTAATAATTGGAATACCTAATAGCTCTTTTAGCTGATTATTTGTAAGGCCTATTTCTCCCAAATATGTATCGATAGAAGTATCAATAAGACGCGGTTTTGATAACCCCCTTTTATTATTAATGAGGCTATCAAAACACTCTAATGCATTATTCCCTATAGAGCTGATACAACCGATTCCGCAAATTACAATACCCATTATGCTCTATTCTCTTCTATATATTTTGCTAAGGTGGAAACAGAATAAAAGATTGGTTTTGCCTCTGCAGGATTCTCCAACCTTATACCATACTCTCTCTCTAATAGTAATATTATTTCAAGCGCATCAATTGAATCTAATCCTAATCCATCTCCAAATAAAGGGGCATCCGCATCTATTTCTGCAGGTGTTATATCCTCTAAATTTAAACTCTCAATAATCTGTGCCTTTAATTGTTCTTTAAGATTTTCCATTATCTATCTCTTTTATTTTTAATTCTAAATCGTATTTACCATTTAGGTAATCGCACCATCCGTAAATTACCGAATCAGCTATATTGTTTTTTAATAAATAGTCTGCGTAATTCTCCACGAAATTAATGTTTTTGGAGTTAAATACAAAGAATGTATTTTCCCCCATAATCTTCTCTCTAATTGCAATCTCTCCCATTGTTATATTGGGGAGTGTGTAGACAAAAACTGCGGGAGATGCTCCTAATACGGAGTTTAGTTTTACTATGTCATTATGTTTTATATCTGAATCTAATGATGAACTTCTATTCGCAAACACCATGGCAACCCTTTGTGGAGGTACTGCTCCCTCTTTATAATTTATGCCAATATTGGTGAGCAATTTTTTAGCTCCAATGTATGCCAGTTTACATAAATTATCCATTTTAGAGAACTTAATATCTTGTAATCCCAGCTCTTTATATTGGCTCCTAATATAATCTGCAAATATTTCATCATTATTTGCAATGCTGACAGTTCCTCTGCAAATAGTATTAATATCTCTATAATTCGCATCCAATACTTTATCGGCTATATATCCGGTTTTGCATAATGTTATTGCTGCATTGCACCCTCCAAATCCCGAGGCTGTTTTTAAACACCACTCTCCTTTACCTTGTGTATGGGTATTGTTTACTTTTATAGGATATGGTACCCCTAAACCTGAGAACCCTTTTGTTGCATAAACAATATTATTTTGTAATGCGTGTTTGCTTATAATACATTCAATCACTCCACTTGCTCCAAGAGTGTGCCCCAAGTATCCTTTATATGAATTAATGGGAAAATCGAGCAAATTGCTCATATTTATGGCTTTGCTCTCCATTTCATCGTTGAATGGAGTAGCTGTGCCGTGCATATTTATAAACATTAAATCTTTCCTGTTTAATGCTTTATCAATAGCACCCTCAATTGCATAATGTAATCCGTCACCAGTTCTTGATGGCCCGGAAATATGATTTGCATCATTAGAAATAGCCCCTTTTACAATCACGGTATCGGTGATAGTATCTGAAGATATATGTACAGATGCACACCCTTCTCCAAGAGTGAGTCCAACTCTATCTATACTGTATGGAGTGCAGATGGTTGGGCTTAAGGATTTAAAAGATTTAAATCCTTCAATGATAAATTGGCTGAGAATATCTATTCCAACTATATATATGTCTTTATATTGGCCGCTATTTATCAATCTACTACCATAAATCAGTGCACTTATTCCAGAGATACAGGCATTTGAAATTATTACCGGAGTATTAGGCATTTCAAATATCTCTTTCAGTGCTTCCGAGATATTGCCTAAAAAAGTATTATCGGGGTTATTATTTAGCTCTGCTATATCCCCTTTTGTAGTTGAAATAACTAAAAGGGTTGATTCTGAGAATTTTGCATTGATCTTTTTTAGTGCAAGAGCCGCTAATGATACGCATGGAGTATATCCGTTAATTCCATACTCTTCCAGCTCACATTGTAATTGCTTTTTATCAATAAGGCATGCAATATCTTTCTCATTAAGTTTGGATACATTAGCAATATAATTGTTAATATTACTTATGTTTTCATCTGTTGAGAATCCTAATGAGCTAATAATACAATCATCTACCCAGTATGCTTTGTTTATTTGAGCCATTTTTCTTTCCATTTAGTAAAGAATGGGGGTGGAAGTAGCTCCAAATCTCCATCTGGGTTGGTAAATACTTGTACTGAATTTCCTGTTGCTACAACTTGATTATCACTTTGGCGTGTAATTTTGTACTCAAAACATATTTTAGCTGCAGGTGAATCTATAAATCTTGTTTCCACAATGGCTATATCATTACACTTCAATGATCTTTTGTATTGGATATTTAATTCTACCATTGGAGCATAAAAGCCGCTCTCAGCTATATCCATATAGCCTATCCCGCTAAACTCTCTACCAAACTCTTCTCTGCCATCCTCAAAGTATTTTACATACTCTCCGTGCCATACTATATGCATGGAATCAACTTCGTTAAATCTAACTTTGACTAACGTGTTATTTATTAATTTGGAAAATGTCTCTTTCTTTTTAACCATTGTTCTCCTCCTGTAAAAATATTTTCATTTTACATTGAGCAATAATATTGTTGCCACACTGTGTAATGCCTTTAATTACTGTGAGGTTCATAAATTCTTGCTCGATAGTAATGGTTGTTTGTATTTGTGCCCCCTCTTTAGGGAATTCAAATATTTCTAATCCGTTTACAGATCCAATAAATCCTATAGGTATATCTTCCCCTCTGTTTTTACAGATGTATCCAATCCTAAGTGCAGCACTCTGAGCAATATGCTCAATTATTCCACTCTCATTAAATATTCCGTTTTCACAGAAAATATTAGTTGCTAAGATATCTAAAGAGCTATAAGAGGAATTCTCTACTATTCCATAGAACCTATCTACCATCACTATAGGATCTCTTTGAGGGATATAGTTTAATATCTCATCATTTTCTATTATGGCTTTCTCAAATATTCCCATAGTAAACCTTTTTTATTTTTTTTAATTCTTAATATATCCATCATCTCATTTTGTGGGTCATCGGGGAAAACCCATGCTTTATTTGTTGCTAAAGCTGCTACCCTTGTTTTCTCCAAATCAAAACCCTCTCTAAGGTAGTATTGTGGTTGAATTAGAGATTTGTCGGGATCGATACTCCCATCTTCGGCTGCGTATCTTGCTAATGGGGTGTTTGGGTATATTCTCATCCCGATATATGGAAAAAATACCGTATGTCTTATTTTTTTTGAATTCTCCAGAGTCTCTTTAAGCTCCTGTTCTGTCTCTCCATATCCTCCTAGTATCAAAAAATGGGCATAGTAAATATTATATTTAAGGGCAAGCTCCGATGTCTTAATAATATCATCTAGTGTAAAGTTCTTCCCATATTTTACTAGAGTTTGGTTGCATAAAGATTCTGTGCCAAATTCTATATGTTTTAATCCTGACGCTTTGTAGAGCTTCATCTGCTCTTGTGTAATATTAGAGGGAGAAAAGTATGCTCC